>JACQPN010000022.1 GCA_016207515.1 Euryarchaeota archaeon
GGAGAAGGTTTTCAAGGTCCGGCGGCGATACGGTCGCCGCCGGCCAGGGGGGTCGGTTTTAGAGTTACAAGGCGGGTCGGATTAGCGAGTTACACGACATGTTAGGCAAGCCTGTCACACAAAGGGTTTTTGGGGAGCACCGCATCTTTGCGGCCAATGAACCCGGTCTCCCTCAAGGACATAGAGGTCGCCGAAGGGCGCATCAGGAAAGTGGTCCACCACACACCTTTGACGCGTAGCGCCACCTTGAGCAAGATAACGGGCGCGGAATTCTACCTGAAACTCGAGAACCAACAGCGCACGGGCTCCTTCAAGATCCGGGGTGCTTTCAACAAACTCCAATCGATGAGCGAGGCGGAAAGGAAGCGCGGAGTGGTGGCCGCAAGCGCCGGAAACCATGCCCAAGGGGTCGCCCTCGCGGCGACGATGTCCGGGGCCAAATCGACGATCTTCATGCCGCGCGACGCCACGGTCGCAAAGGCCGAGGCGACGCGTAACTACGGCGCCGACGTCGTCCTCACGGGCAAGGACTATGCGGAGGCCTTCGAGGCGTCTCAACGGTTCGCGGCGGAGACCGGTGCGGTCGTAGTGCATGCCTTCGACGACCCGGCGATAATCGCCGGCCAAGGCACGATAGGTCTAGAGATCCTCCGCGACAACCCAGACATCGACACCTTGATCTGCGGCGTGGGCGGCGGCGGGCTCATCTCGGGCGTCGCCACCACCATGAAATCGATGAAACCCGGGATGCGCGTGATCGGCGTGCAACCCGAAGGATCCACCACCCTAGCCGAGAGCCTGAAGAAAGGCGCCATCATCGAAAGGGCGAGCGTCAACACCATCGCCGACGGTCTAGGAGCCCGCAAGGTCGGCAAGATCCCGTTCGAGATCATGCGTGAACTCGTCGACGAGGCCCCCATCGTCTCCGACCAGGAGATAAGCTATGCGATCCTCATGTTGCTCGAACGCGCGAAGGTGGTGGCGGAGGGTGCCGCCGCCGCGGGACTTGCCGCGTGCCTTTCCGGCAAGGTCGACGTGAAGGGTCGCAAAGTCGCGTGCATCGTTTCGGGCGGGAACATCGACATCAACCTACTCGACCAGATAATCAACATGGGCCTCATCATGGAGGGGCGCATCTTCCGCTTCTCCGTCATCATCCCGGACAAGCCGGGAAGCCTCCGCCAACTCATCGCGGTCATCGCGGAGGAGCGGGCGAACATCCGCACGGTGAACCACGATAGGCACAGGGCCGGCATCACCATCACGGACGCGGAAGTCTCCTTCGAGCTTGAGACGCGCGGCGCCGACCACATCGAGAGATTGGCGGACCGGCTGAAGAAAGAGGGCTACGAGATCAGGATAAGAAACTAACGGGGCGTCCCCGGCACAAAAGCGCCTTTTGGGCCGCCATCGGTCACGGACTTTCGCATCGACCGGTCGTGGACGAATCCGAGGACAAGTCCGGAGACGACGGTCGTCCCGAGCATCACGGCCCACATCTTGCCTGCCCTGAAGTTCGCGGCTATGGGATAGATGTTGTGACCGAGCGAGAACGCGAATATGAGGGCCGCGACCCCGGTCGCGATCGTCGCCCGCTTGTTTCGCGTCAGGATCCAACCTGCCAGGAGTCCGGGAGGAAGCGCCAGAACCACCGGGGCCACGAGCGGCACGGGGTCGATCTTGGAAAAATCGCTCGTCGAGAGGAGCTGCCCGATGTCCGGAGGGAAAAACATCCCGTAGATCTGTATCGGGACGAACGTGGCAAGAAGCACCAGCGAGAACACGACAGCCGGGAGATTGAGTGGTCCAAGTCCCCCTCGCGAATGGACCTCGTAGTACGCCCAGCCGATCACGGCCCCGACGATTGGGCCAAACAGAAAACCTGTGGCTAGCGGATTCCAGGTGGGAGCGAGGACGAAGTAGTGGGCGATGCCGAAGAAGAGGATGCCGATGGTGCCGGCGACGGCACCTGCCAGCACCGAGTTACGAAATGTATCCCCCATGCGGGCGGATTCGTCTTCCCGCACTAATCCTTGTAGAACCCTTCCCCGCTCTTCTTTCCGAGCTTTCCCTCGCGGACCAAGCGCTTCAAGATCTCCGGCGGCGCGTACCTGTCGTTCTTGAACCTCTGGTGTAGGTTCACCGCGATCGCGAGCCTCACGTCAAGCCCGACGAGGTCGCTGAGTTCGAGCGGGCCCATCGGGTGGTTGTAGCCGAGCCGCATCGCCTTGTCGATGTCGGCGGCCGACGCAACACCCTCTTCGAGCATGCGCATCGCTTCGAGCCCGATGACGACGCCGAGACGCGAAGTGGCGAATCCCGGCGAGTCCTTCACGATTATCGCGTCCTTGCCTAGGCTACCGGCGAACTCGACGGCTAAAGAGATCGTCTCCTTCGAGGTCTTCGCCCCGTACACCACCTCGACGAGCTTCATCGCCCGCACGGGGTTGAAGAAGTGGATGCCGACGAAGCGGTCGGGGCGCGAGACGCCGGTCGCGAGTTCGTTGATGCTAAGGCTACTCGTGTTCGTGCCGAGCATCGCGTGCGGTTGGAGGAACGGCGCCATCTCGCGGTACGTCGAATGCTTCAACGGAACGTCCTCGGGCACGGCCTCGATGACGAGGTCGGCCTGTCTCGCCGCCTCCTCAAGCGATAGCGTCGGCGTCATGTTGCAAGTCACGCGCTTGCGGTCCTCGTCGGTGATCTTTCCAAGTAGGACCCCCTTGTCGAGGTCCGCCTTCACGGCCGCGAGGCCGCGGTCAAGAAACTCCTGCTTCACGTCCCGTATGAGGACAGCGTAACCCGACTGGGCCGCGACGTGCGCGATGCCGCGCCCCATCGTGCCGGCGCCGAGGACCGCGACTATCCTGATCTTGTCCTGCACGCGTGCTCACTCCCGCGAGTACGCCGCGAGTGCTGCTTCCATGATGCGTGTCAGGAAATAGTAGGTCTCGGGGACTTGCATGAAAGTCGCTGCGTCCTTGAGGCGTTGCAGTTCCCTGACATAGGAGTCATAGGCCGTGAGCCCGGTAGGATCGAGGGAATCCACGCGGTCCACCTTCCTGCCGAGGCGCCGAAGCCCCTCGACGGATCCCTCGAGGTAGGCCGGATACGACGGCGTGCAGAAGTGCATCAGCGCTGCGGCCGCCGGGAGGGTGGCCCCGGGGACTTTTGAGAGCTCGAGAAGTTGCCTCGTCTCTGGAAAGATGGCCGACGTGAAAGACTGGCTCCACGGGGCCGGCCCGCTCTTGCGGTCCGCCTCGACGCCGGCGAAGCGGAACACCTTTGACGCGTAATCGAGGGTTATCGGCCGTTGGAACGCGTAGATGAGCGAATCGTATGCCGGGCGCACTTTCTCTTGTTCCTTGGAGAACAGGGGCGCAAGCCTCGCAAGGAAGCGCTCCTCGTCGCTCGTGAGATCGGACGGGGGGACGCGGATCGGCGGCGGTGCCTCGTCCACGATTCGCCCCTCAACCGCCCTTCGGGGCGATCCAGTCGTCGGACTTGAAGATCTCCGCGAGCTTGCGCTCGTCCTCGTCGCTTGGCAACACTTCCATGAGATGCTGCTCGTACTCCTTCTCCGAGAGCCTCTCGCCGGTGACGCTCCAGGTCTCCGTCTTGTGCCGGCCGATCTTCCGGTGGAACTTGATGTCGGGGATGGACAATCGCCGCTCCCCGGGTTTGACAAGCGCGTTGATCTTCTCCATCAATTCCACGATCTCCTGGCGGTAGAGTCGGCGCGCCGTGTCGTTGAGCTCGTCCTTCTTGGCCTCTTCGGCGGCCTCGGTCTCGTTGTAGCGGCCCTTTATCCCCCACACGTACGCCCAATGCGCCGAGCCCGAGTTGTCGGTGCCGAAGAGGTCGAATGCCGTCGGCACCCACTTGTTGAGGTACTTCTGCAAGAGCGGCGTCGGGATCTTCCCGGCCTTCACGACGCGCGTTATCCCTTGGTTTCCCGTGCCGAGGTGGAAGGCCTCCTCCTTGAGCATCGGTCCCATAGATTGGGCGAGAGGAGCGAAGCCGCTACGCGACAGCATCTTCAATTGGTACTTCCCGTCGCGGTCGACGAACTGCGTGTAGACGAAGAAGTCGAGCCAGTGGTTCACGGGCTCGTTGAACGAACCGAGAAGGCGCTCGTTCTTGTAAGCCCGGCGTTCCAATTGTTTTGCGGCCTCGATCTTCCCCGTCTCCCCGAAGTGGTTCATCAGAAGATAGCACATCTGCCAACCGTGCCGCATCTCCTCGCCCATGATGCGAACCGCGCTTTTCAGGTCGTAGTCTGAGGGTGCCGTCTTAAGGAGGTGCCGCTGCTGCTCGACGGACGCGAATTCCGTGTCCGCTTGGAAAACTATGAGGTTGAGGAGAGCGTCGCGGATCTGTTGCTGCGGGATCTGGAGCGTCGACGTCCACTTCGCGTTTCCCTTGTAGTCCCCGAACTCGATCTTCTCGGATTCGAGGTCCGCGAACTTCGTCTCGAGTTTGAAATCCCCGAGGAGCGCCGTGTCGAATCCGATGTCGGCCTGCCAATCGTGGAAATATGACACCCAATCATCGAACGTGGCGAGTCGCTTCGTCATGCTACCGGTCTGAGATATCTTTGGTCTTGGTAATAAAGGTCTGGTGGCGGTTTTTAGGGCGGCATGCACCAACAAGGTTTAAGATGGAAGTCGAAGTGTAGAATGCTTGATGTTGGCGCGTTCCGTCCTCGTACTCGCTGCGCTTGTCGTTTCAGGTTGCGTCACGGGACCTCCGGCAGAGAAAGACGACGTCGTTTCGCCTCCCGCGATCCTGCCGGCGGTCGTGCCATGGTGGGAGGTTGGAGACTGGTGGCTCGTCGACATCACGAATTCGACCGGCGCCACGTACACTTCTAGGCTCGTGAACTTCTGGAACGACACCGAGACCGCGCACTTTTGGCTCGGGGTCCAGGATCGGGACGAGGCGATGGAGCACGCGCTCTTCGACACGAACCCGCTTCTTGGACGGATCCACCACGCAATACTCACTCCCCACGAGAAGGGGATGCATGCGTCGATGTACCGTTTCCCGATCGTGGACAACGAGACGTGGGAAGGTTTCTCCTTCGGGGCCCAGTGGAGCTACAAGGCGAGAGCCGTTCCGGACATCGCAACGCCTCTCGGCGTCAAAGAGGGTTACCGGATCACCGGGTTCCAGCCGAACGGGGCGCGGATAGATTACGATTACGTCCCGGCGCTCAAGTGGTTCTCCTCGCTCGTGCAGCGCGATTCGGCGGGCCGCGAAGTCCTCGAACTTGTGGTGAAGGGCCATGGCTCAGGCTCGACCGGGACCTACGTGTTCTTGCAGGGGCGCGACTTTTTCAAGGGGCCGACATCCGCCGACGCGACCCACGACGAGACTTTCGAGGTGAAGGAAGACACGACGTTCATGGCAGTGAAAGTGGACGTCCGATCGGAGAGGCCGTGGCGCCTCGACCTCGTCGATCCCACCGGTACGACCCGGGCGACGTTCAGCGTGCTCGCCGCGAACGGCGGGCAGTGGCAGGAATTGAAGGAGGTCCCGGCGATGCAGGGCGTCTGGACGTGGAAGTACATCTCTGCCGCACCTTGGGCGGGCAAGGCGCTCGCGACCGGGATAAACGAATTTACGAAGACGATATAGATTCTGTTTGTCCTAGGAAGGCCCGGTTTTTCTGTGTATGCATAAGTACGTACTCAGCCGGAGCGGCGCTCGTGGTCGCAAGAAAAGGGTCGGGGGCCTTGAGAGAGCCCCCGGAAAACCGCGCGAACCGCGTAGGCAACAACGCATGCGCGTCCCTTTTTGATATACCTTTGCCAAAACGCGTTCGTGCCAAACGGGACAAAGCGAATGGCCCTCGCAGGTCGCGTTCAAGTGGGCGCCCCATGCGGGGGTATCGTACCTTGGTAACGAGCACTTCGGAGGACTCGCTTCTCTCGTCCTCCTCGCTCGGGATTCTTCCGAATCCCTCGGGCTTGAGGACCGCGTGAACCGCGTTGGCCGCTGGGTGAAGCGAGGCTTCACCCGCGCGCGGGTCAGAGATCGTGGGGGTGCCGTAAAATGGGCTGTCGGCGCGTTGCGAATTTTGTTCTCAGAATCGCAGGCGTCTGGTGGCCATCGTCACAACCACGCCTTTTGCCGGGGGGATAGCGGCCGTCTGTGGGAAACGTCTGGCTCAAACCGATCTCTCTTCCATCCTGCCGAAGTGGCAGCTTGCGCACATGGTTGACACATTGCAATATTGGCAGGCGCTGTGGCCGCACTTGTCACAGATCTTTACCTTCCAAGTTGTCCGATCGCATTGCTGGCACTCAACGGGCAAGTATGGTCCTCTGCGGATGCCATTCACAGGTTCACACTTAAAGATTCCCCCACGCGGATCCGGAAGGGACCGTGAGGTGTGTCCCGAGGTTGTGTGCCGGACCGCATGTGGCTGGACTTGGAAATCGCGGCGATCGCGGACGAGGCTTACGAAAAGGCAAAGAGGTGGAGCGTGTTCATGCCACCGTGGATGAAGATGGCCTCCAGCAGTTGTTCCATGCCGCTTTGGAGTACGTCAAACGCGCGCGACCCGACGAATGGGCTGATTTACAAAGGAGGTATGAGAGGGCCTTCGAAAGCTGGACCGTGGACGAATTCCTCGAAGATTACGCGTGGGTGGTGTACGCCGCAGGATTCAAGGAAAGCACGATAGAAAAGCTCTGGCCCCGGCTCAAGGCCGCTTGGCACGACTTTTCACTTGAGGAGGTCGCATCGATGGACGACCTTTCTGGTGTACTGGCCGTCTTCAATCGCGTGCCGAAAGCCGAAGCGGTTCGGCGCGGGGCAAGGCTAATCAAGTCCCGTGGTTTCAATGCCCTAAGGGCTGCCTGGAAAGTCCAAGGTCCCGAAGGCCTGATGATATTGCCCGGCATTGGTGTGGTCACTAAGGACCATTTGGCGCGAAACGTCCGACTAGCGGACGTGGCAAAGAATGATTTGTGGCTTCGTCGCGTTGTGAGGGCCTATGGCGCCGAATCACATACTCAAATCGTGGATTTTCTTGCCGGGAAAACAGGCGTCGCGCCGGGAGTAGTGGACATGGTGATTTGGCGATATTGTGCGGATGAACAGTGGACCGCGTCTCCTTAGCGCAAGTGCGCTTGACAGTTGTTGAGGCCGAGAAATCGCCTCCGGCCTCCATCGAAACCGCCCGCTCCAAGCCATCGCGACGCCTGGTCCGCAACGGGCACGCCTAAAGCGAGTCCGCTTGGCCCGAATCCCTCGGGGTTACCGCCCCTTGAACTTCGCGCTCGTGGAACACTCGCTTCGCTCGCGTTCCCCGGCGCCAAATTCGTCGGGCCTACCGGCCCTCGAATTTGGGCGTCCTCTTCTCGACATGCGCCGAGATGCCTTCCTTAGCATCCTCGCTTTGGAAGAGTAGTTGCTGCAGTTCGCGCTCGATCGACAAGGCGCTCTCGAACGGCACTTCTGCGCCGCTTTGCACTGCGCGCTTGATGTTGCCGACCGCCTTCGAGGCTTTGTTCGGCGGGCAATACTGCTCGGCGAACGTGATGACCTGTTCCATGAAGTTTTTCGACTCGTAGATCGTGTTCACGATGCCGAGGTCGTGGGCTTCCTCGAACGTCATGAGGTTCCCGGTCGTCATGAGCTCGATGGCCTTCGACTTGCCCACGATGCGTACAAGGCGCTGCGTGCCGCCGGTGCCCGGTAGGACGCCGAGGTTGATCTCCGGCAGGCCGATCTTGCCCGAATCCTTCCTCGCGATTCGGATGTCCGCCGCCATCGCGATCTCGAGCCCGCCACCGACGCAGTGGCCGTTTATCGCGGCGATGATGAGCTTCGGCGTGTGCTCGAAGCGGTTCAACGTCTCGTTCGCGTGGAGGCAGAATTGGTACTTGAACGCGGGTGTCACCGAGTTCAGCATGTTGATGTTGGCCCCGGCGCTGAAGAACTTCTCCCCGTGGCCGGTGAGGACCATCACGTGCTGTTCGGTGTTGAATCGGAAGTCGAGGATCGCCTCGTCGAGTTGGCGCATCATCTCGTGCGTGTACGTGTTCGCCGGCGGGTCGTTCATCTCGACGACGGTGATGCCGCCCTTGTTGTACGTGGTGATGAGTTCCTTGTCGCTTTTCGGTCGGGGCGATGTCGCCATGGGCCGCGAATCCGATTTGCTGCTTATAATCTTATAGTGGGTCGATGACGCCGTCAAACGACCCACCAGTTCTCGGGGGAAATGGTTGGGTTGTCGAGGCGCCCGGGGATTGACATCTGGCGATGTGAATACCTTTATGTATTCTGAAAGCGTATACATTGTGTGTGACAGACCGTGTCCAGTTCCGCGAGGATGCAGAGACGGTGGCCTTCGTCGAAGGCCTTGGCATCAACCCGAACGAGCTCGCGCGCGATCTTTTCGAGGCGGAGGTCCGCCGATTGAAAGCGAACGCGTGGCTCGAAGGCGTGCGCAAGTTGAAGGTCCGCCTCGGGGGAAACGCCGCCGATATCGTCCGTGAGGACCGCGATGCCCGGTGACCCGGCGTCTGTCGTCGTGGATTCGAGCGCGCTCATCGATTCCGTCGATTCGGAGAAACCGGGCCTCGACGAGGCGTTCGCGTTGATCGCCGCGGAGCACGAGCTCTTGGCCCCGGTGCTCTTGGCGTCCGAGTGCGGGAATGTGGTGCATCGGAAGCGCGCGGCCAGGTTCGGCCGGGACGCGATGGAACGAGCGGGGGCGCTGGAACTGCTGCTTGGCCAAGTGACGCTTGTCCTTCTCGACGCCGAAGACCGACGGCGCGCGGGATCGCTCGTCGAAGAAGCCGGCGTCACATACTACGACGCCGAGTTCTTGGCCCTCGCCGACGCCCGCGGCGCAGCACTCCTGTCGCAGGATTCGCGGCTCCGCGACGCGGCGCGAAAGATCCTGGGACCAGAGCGCGTTTTGGATGTCCGTGGACGAGTGTAGGCACTTTCGCCCCTCCCGACGAGGGGGCGCTTGCCGCGCGTTTTTTAGGCCGCCCGATGGGCCCCGGCGATAAGATCGGAGATTCGGGGCGGGTCCCGATCAAATTTATGCGCACATATTTGGCTTTTTATGCGCAATTTTATGCGCCATCCAAAGCCTTTTATGCGCAAAAGTGGTCTTGATTATGCGCAATGGCGACTTCTGAATTCGCCCCTTACAGGATCACCAAGGAGACGGTCCGCCGTCCCCGCCGCGACAGGTTCGCCCCACACTACGAAGTGGACCAGGAAATCCACGACGCGCTCAGGAACATCGAGCGCAACGACCAGGAACTCCGACGCTTCGGGCTCGACGACGTCGAATCGCGAAGGCTTTGGCGCCAAGCCATAGTGCGAAACGCGTTCGGGACCGCTAGCATCGAGGGAAACCCGCTCACCCTCGAGGACGTCGAGAGCCTGCTCGTCGCCTCGCCACGCCCCGCGGAGATCACGGAGCCCGACGAGCGGGAGATCTTGAACAACGCGGCGATGATGCAACGCCTACCCACTCTCAAGGTCCCGCGTTCCTTGCATGAAGTCTCCGCGCTACACGCGGAGCTCTGCAAAGGTGTCATGGCGGACGCCGGGGAATTCAAGAACCAGCGTAATTTCATCGGCCGCCGCCAGGACCGTAGCGTGATCTACGTCCCGAGCGAGCCCGCGCGCGTCGGACCCGAACTCCAAAACGCCCTCGATTGGCTCCACGACGCATCGGAGCACCCGCTGGTCCGCGTGATCATCTTCTTCCACGAGTACCAGGCGATCCACCCCTTCAGGGACGGCAACGGAAGGAGCGGGCGGCTTCTTTCGACGATCGCCACGTACCACTTCGGGTATCCCGGTATCCGTTACGCCCTTGTCGACTACTCGTTCAACGCCGATCGCGACGGTTATTACGGGGCGCTCGCAGCGACTCAAAAGAGCGCCTGGGACTACACACCGTGGCTACGCTACATGACCCGTGTCCTCGACACGACGTTTCGCGAAGCCCTCGACCGGTTCCTGTTCAGCGGCGACCTTCCAAAGGGCCTCAACAATCGCCAGATCCGCGTCGCAGAGTGGTTTGCGGGCGCGTCGAAGGGCCACGAAGACCGCCTCGTGAAATTCAATGACGTCCATCAAGCGTTTCCCGACACGCCTCGGCGCACGCTGCAGCTCGACCTCGCCACCCTCGCGGAAGCCGGCGTGATAGAAAAGAGGGGCGAACGGAAGGGCACGACCTACCGCTTTGAAAAGCGGCCGCGTGGAGCGAAGAAGGAGGGGTCTGCCTAGTGGCCCTCAACCTCGCGCTCCCCGCCCTCATCAACGCCGCGAGCGGCGCCCTTCTAGTGCTCCCCGGGCTTTTCGTCGCGAGCCGGACCAAGGGAGGCCGTGTGAACCTTGCGTCCGGCGTGTCCGCGATAGCGCCGGTGTCGCGGCTTGCCGACCGCATCGCGGGGAAGGCCGTGCCAGCTGCGGGGGCGCAGCCGCATGCGGCGAGTAACCAGCCAGCGTCGGAGCGCCAGATTTCCTACCGGCACGCCGTAGAACTGGCGTTACGGGACCGTCGGCTCTCGCGCGAGGAGGAGCCGCGGCTCTTTCAACTCGCCCATCACCTCAGTATCTCGCCCGCGCGGGCCGTCGAGATCCAGGATGCCGTCGAGGCCGGAGTCTCACCAGGAGGCGATTCGTGATGCGATTTGATACGGATCTTCCCGACATCCTGAACGCGCTCGGCGCGACCCTCGTCTTGGCGCTTGGCGTCTGGATCGCCCTCCACAAGCCGCGTTCCCGGGCGAGCGCCGCGCTCGCCGCGTTCACCATCGGGTTCGGCGCCTTCGTCATCCCGAACTACGCGCTGGCCGATCTCTCACATGGGGAGGAGGCCGCGCACTCTGCCTTCCGGTCCCTGGCCGAAGCGCTTGCCTTCGTGAGTCTCGTCGCGCTCCTGCGTGTCTTTCCGCGGCCGCTGACCCGCGCCGACCGCCCAGGGATCGCCGCCGCGTGCTTCGTCTTCGCGGTGGGGTCTGCCGCGAGCCTCGCGGCCCGTTTGATGAGGCCGGGGGGTTGGCAACCCGCAGCCTACGTCCAGGACAACGCCCTGTACTTCGCCATCAACGCCGCGGACTACGTCGCCAACATTTTCCTCTTCGCCGCGCTCCCGGCGGTCGCCGCCCTCCTCACGCTGCGCTACCGAGGCCTGAAGGACCCGAACCCCCGCACGCAGGCGGCGCTCATGGCCGCCGCGTTGCTTCTATACGTAGGCTTCATCGCGGGCGCGGGCGGTTCGGAAGGCAGGGACCCCATCCACGACCCCCTTGACCTCATGGCGAACGCCGGCTTCGCCCTGGCCTGCCTCGTGGCCGGCATTGCCTGGCTGCACGCGACCACGTGGAGCGACAAGTCCGCACGCGCCCGCAACCTCGCGCTCCTCTCATTCGGCATGCCCCTCGTTGGCCTGCTCTACGCGACGACCGAGAAGGGCTTCGGAGGATACGGGGTCATTCGCACCGTTTTCGTTCTCTTCCTCGCTTACGCGATCCTGCGAGGGCAACTCCTCGGCCTCGACGTGAAGATCCGCTTCGCCATCAGCAAGTCCACCCTCGCGGCCGTCTTCATCGCGGTGTTCTTCGTCGCAAGCGAAGCGGCGCAGCAGTTCTTCGGCGAAGCGTTCCAATCGAGCTACGTGGGAATCCTGGCGGCGGGTGCCCTCGTGTTCGCCGTAGCGCCGTTGTCTCGCATTGCGGACCGCATCGCGGAGAAGGCGGTCCCCCTCGCGACCGAGAGCAAGGGCGTGGCCGCGTCGGATCCCACACGTCGCGAAGACGCCTACCTCAACGCCGTCCGCCTCGCCCTACGCGACCGGAGACTGACGCGCGACGAGGAATCCCAACTCCACCGCCTGGCGGAAGAGCTCGGCATCGGGGCGGGGCGCGCCCACGAACTACTCGTCCAAGCGGAGAGCGAGGAGAGCGGCAGGGGGGCGGGCTAGATGGCGTTCGTCTGGAACGACGTCGGGGCCTTCGCCTCCGGTGTAGCGATCATCATGTGGCCGCTGGCCGCGCTCATACTTTTCCGCCGGCCCGACCGCGCGCAGAACAGGCTCTTGGCAGTAGCCATCGTGTTCGAAAGCATTGCGCTCGCGGGTGGAGCGGGGCTTCTTTTCCTCACGGACGATCCGCGCACGGCCTACGCGTGGCAGCGGCTCAACACTTTCGCCCTGCCCGCGTTCAGCGGCGTCTATCTGCTCTTTCTCGGTACACTTCCCTCTCCCCTCTCGGCGCCGTTCCGTACGCGGCGTGGCAGCGCGGTGGTAGTGCTGGGGATAGGCGCCGCATGGGCAGCCGCGCTCCTTTGGCCCGCGGCGTTCGTTCCGGGAGTGCAGCGCGTCTCGTACGCGACGTGGGATGGTGTGTCGGGTCCCTATCAGCCGGTCCTCACGAACATGATCCTCGCGGCGTACACGTATGGTTTCGTCGTGTCCTTGGACGCCTGGCGAAGGGCTAGCGCAGGAACGCTTCAGAAAACGCAGATGGGGCTTTTCCTTCTTGCATTCGGCGTCCGGGATTTCTTCGGTGCCTACGCCTTCGGTTATCGCCTCGTGAACAGTGCTCTCGGCACACAGCTCCCGTCGCTAAACCAACTTGTGGGGGTCCCGAACTACGTCCAATTCCCCGCATACATCCTGCTCTTCCTTCTCCTCGTCTCGTACGCGATGCTCAAAGTACAGCTCTTCGACGTGGATCTCCGCGTGAAATGGACCATCCGCCAGTCCACCGTCGCGGCCGCCTTCGTCGCGGTCTTCTTCGTGGTGAGCCAACTCGCCCAGACGGTCCTTCAATCAAGCCTCGGGCCGATTGCGGGGGTGCTCGCGGCAGGTGCTCTCGTCTTCGTCCTCGCTCCCCTCAACCGTCTCGCCCAGCGCGTGTCCGACGCCGCGATGCCGAACGTGAAAGAGACGGAAGGTTACAAGACCGTGAGAAAACGCGAGGTCTATCGCGCTGCGTTTCTGGAGGCCGCGGCCGACGGAGAGCTCACTGAAAAGGACAGGAACGTCTTGGCGACGCTTGCGGACCAGTTGGGATTGTCGAACATGGATGCGAGAGAGGTGGAGAAGGAAGCGGCGGCGAGGTCAATGGAGGTGACATGAGTGGAGGCCGCTCAGGGACCCTTTTTCTCCAAGATCCCTTCCAACTCGCGCACGAGGGTCGGCAACTCTTCCGCTACGGTACGCCACACGACGTCGAGATCCACCTCGAAGTACGCGTGGATGAGCTTGTCTCGCATTCCGGCGATCTTCCGCCACGGTACGCCCGGCAGGGTATTGCGCGTCGGTTCGCCCACATGCTTGGCGGCTTCACCCACGACCTCAAGGAGACGCGTAAGGGACAACGCAAGGGTGCGATCCTCGTCCAGGTCCCCGCGGCTTCGCCCACTGGACAGGGCCACCGCCTCACGGGCCGCATCAAGGACGTCAAGAAGACGGTCGCGCTCACGCCTCTCCATACTGGACCTCGGCCGACGCCAGCACCTCGTCGCGGAAATGCCTACTGAGATCATTGGGCGTGTGGAGATCGACTTCCCGGACCCCCAAGATCTGGGCGAGTTCGTCCTGGAGGCCGATGAGCGCGAAATACCCGGGCACGTGGCCGTCCTCGAACTCGACAAGTACGTCGACGTCGCTCGCCGGTCCGAATTGTTCCGTGAGCACGGACCCGAAGAGGGAAAGCCGTCGGACGTGGTGCCGGCGGCAGAAATGGCTGACTGCTTGCCTGTCAACGCGAATCCTTGCGGCCATGCTCCTCGACGGCGAAACGTCAAACCACCTCTTGAGCGCTTCGGAAGGGGCACTCCGGAGGCGACCTGAATGGGCCTCTACTGGAATCCGATAGGCGCCGTCGGGCTCGCCGTCACGGCCACGACGTGGCTCATCGCCGCGGTCATCTATTTCGCTCGTCCTGGGAGATCGCAGAACCGGCGGCTCGCGACTCTCCTCGCGGTCGAAGGCTTCGGCTGGTCCGGCGGCGCGGGACTCATCTACGTCGTCGACGATCCGGCTCAAGCCTACGCAGCGCAGGCAATCACGACCGTCGTGCTCGCGGCGATTCCCTTTCTCTATGTGGCCTTCATCGCGACGCTGGAAACGCCGCTCGTCCGACCATTACGGAATCCGTATGTCTCCTGGGCCCTCTGGGCGGGTGCGATGCTCGCCAGCGCGTTCGTTCTCGTGAACATGTCACATTTCGTCGCTGGCGTTGCGCCGGTCCCATACTCGAAATGGGAATCCGTGAGCGGTGATTGGGGGGCGTACGGCGTCGTTGGTTACGCTTTGGTGGCCACCTCTCTCTTGGGCCTCATCGCGGCGCTTGCCACCTGGCGCGGGGCCGCGCAAGGCTCCGCCACGCGGGCGCGGGCCGCCGCCTACGCCGTGGCGTTCGGGATCCGCGACTTCAACTTCGGAATAACGTTCTCCGGAATCCAGGATCTGCTTTTCCCCGAGATCGTCCCAGGTTTCGGTCAGGCGATGTTCGAGGTGGTCGCCCTCCTGTCGTTCCTGGTCCTCGGGTACGCAATCGTGAGACACCAGCTTTTCGACGTGGACCTCAAGTTGAAGTGGACGATCAAACAGTCAACGGTCGCCACCGCCTTCATCGCCGTCTTCTTTGTCGTCAGCGAGGTCGCGCAATCAGTGTTCCAATCAAGTCTGGGTTCAATAGCAGGAATCATTGCGGCGGGGGCACTGGTTTTCGCGCTCGCCCCGCTACAACGCGCCGCCGACCGCGTCGCGAGTGCTGCGATGCCAGGCGTCAAGGACACGTCGGAGTACTTGGCTTACAGGAAGGTGGAGGTGTATCGGGCGACCGTCGAGGAGATACTCGTGGATCGGGCGATCACGGAGAAGGAGCGCTCCATCTTGAATCGTCTGCGCGATAAGCTGGAACTTGGCGACGACGTGGCGAAAGCCATCGAGCGCGACGCGGCGGCCGCGAAGGGGGCCGCCTAGATTGGGCTCGTCTGGAACTCCTTGGGTGTTCTTGGCCTCGTGGCCGTGGCGTTCTTACTCGTGATGGCGGCGGTGGTCTACAAGGCCGGTCCACGGCGCGGGGTCAACCGTGTACTGGCCTTGACGCTCTTCGTGGAGGCCATCCTGATATCCGCGTGCGATGACGGTATAAGCATCTTCCTCACCGATCCTCGCGATTATTACGGGAGCCAAGTCATCCATTCCATCACTCATCTTGCGTTGCCGTTCCTCTACCTGGTATTCATCGGCGCCGCCATCGACACGCGCCTCGTGCGTCCGCTTCGGCACCCGGCCGCCCCGGTGATCATCGTTTCACTTCTTTTCGTCGCCCAGGTCCTCAGGTTCGTGTACCGAGACCAAGTCATCGTGGGCCTCGATCGCCCGTGGTTTGCCACTGGGGGCTTCGTCCCGGGGCCGGGCTTCGCCCTGATACTGCAGTTCTCCGCCATCGTTTCCCTGTTCGGCCTCGTTGTGACAGTCGATGCCTGGCGGAGAGCGGCCTCCGAAGCGGCAAAGCGGCGAGCCCGGGCGTACGCCATCGCGTTCGCTGCGCGAGACCTCTATTGGGCCGTTCTTCTCCTCCTCGTCCTTCCGTTTGGGGATCCGTATCACGACGTGTTCTGGGGGATCGTCTTTACGCAGTCGATGCCCTTGGCGAGCATAGTGTTCGTCTCGCTTCTCGGTTACGGGATATTGAAGACCCAACTCTTCGAGATAGACCTCAAGATCAAGTGGACCATCCGGAGAGGGACCGTCGTCGGGGCTTTCCTCTTGGTCTTCTTGACGGTCGCGGAGGTCGTGCAGATCCTGGTGTCCGACGCGTTCGGGATCGCGGCGGGGCTCGCTGCCGTGGGGTCGCTGTTCTTCGTCCGCCAAAGGTTACAAAAGGCCGCTGATGGTCTGGCCGACACGGTGATGCCTTCGGTGGGGGAGAATGAGGAGTACCCGACGTCGCGCAAAGCGGATGTGTATCGAGCGACCGTCGAAGAGATACTAGGGGATCGGGCGGTCACCGAGAAGGAACGCTCCATCCTGAACCGGCTTCGCGAGAAACTCGAACTCGGGGATGAAACGGCGGCCGCCATCGAACGCGAGGCACTCTCTGCAAGGGGCGTGGCTTGAGTGGGTCTCGTCTGGGAGCCGCTTGGTATCCCCGGGATCGTCGTAGGAGTGCTAGACGTCTTTCTCGCGTGGCTGGTTTTCACGTCCCGGCCCGATCGGAAGCAGAACCGGCTCTTGGCCCTGCTCTTCTTCCTTAGTGTTTTCATCATGGGTGGCAGGTACGGCCTGCGCCTCCTCTTCGACGACCCAGCATCGGCGTTCGCCGTCTACATGGTCGGGGAGATGGCAATCCCGCTTTGGGGATTGACGTACGTCGCCTTCCTTTCTACGCTTGATTCTCCCATCTCCAGGTTCCTGCGCCGCAAGAGCGTCCAAGTCGGTGTGGCGTTCCTCTTCGCGGCGAGGGGGATTTATGGCGTGGCGCTCACCGGCCCTGCGAACCGCTCGGTATCGCCCCTCGCCCATTTTCGCGGCTGGACGGTCGGCGGAGGGGCGCTCTTGCTCGGTGACTACGATCAGTATCTTTTCTACATCCTGTGGATCCTTGGCATCGTGACCGCGTTTTCGGCATTGATGACGGCCCGTCCGGGGCCGCACAAAGACCAGATGCGTTGGTACACCGTGGCATTCGTCGCCCAGGACGCCGTGCTTTTCTCTTGGCTCGCGTATCTCGATTTCCTGGCCCCGGCGACGTTCACGGCCTCCGACGAAGCCATCCTATTCCTCGGGCCGCCGTTGGCAGGGCTGCTCCTCGACGTCTTCCTCGCGTACGGGATGCTCCGGACGCAACTCTTCGATGTCGACGTCAGGATAAAGTGGACGATCAAGCAATCGACTGTGGCCGCGGCATTCATCGCCGTCTTCTTCATCGCCAGCGAGGCCGCCCAGCAGTTCTTCGCGTCCAGTCTCGGCTCCTATGCGGGGATAGTGGCCGCTGGGTTACTCGTCTTCGCCATCGCGCCCCTCCAAAGGGCCGCCGACAAAGTAGCGGACGCCGCCATGCCGCGCGTGAACGACACCTCCGAGTACTTGTCGTTCCGAAAACTCGAAGTCTACCGCGCTGCGCTCGAAGGGGCCGTGGCGGACGGCGTTGTCACGGAGCGTGAACGCGAGATACTCTCGCGCTTGAGGGACAAGCTCGGTATCACCGACCGGGATGCGGCGGCCATGGAGTCCGACGTGATGGCCGCGGCGAGGGGGGCCGCGTAGATGGGCCTCGTCTGGAATGATCATGCGATCCCCTCCATTGTCGCGTGGCTTCTCGCGTGGGGCCTTGCCGCCGTCATCTATTCCGCGGCGCCGCGAAGGCTACAGAACCCACTATTGGCTTTGATGCTCTTCACGGACGGCGCAGCCATCACGGCCGGGACGGGCATTATCTACCTCCTCGACGACCCGGCCCAAGTCTACGGGATGCAGATGGTGAACGTGACCTGCGGGATCTTTGGTCTGGCACTCTACCCGCTTTTCCTGTCCACGTTGGACACCGCCATCGTCCGGCCGCTAAAGCACCGGCTCGTGCGAGGAACGACTCTTGTGGCCGTGGCGGCCCTCCAGACCTACCGTTTCATCAATCCCGACTACTTCGTCGTCGGCGTCCAACGCGTGAGCTACGCGCCGTACGACGCCATCTTGAATCCCGACTACACAAACACCATCTTCTGGGTGGTCGCCGCGTTGCTCCTGTTTGGCGCGCTCGCCGCGTTCGCCGCCTACCGCGCCGCGCCACGGGCAAGCGCCGAGCGAGCGCGCGCCCAAGCGTTCGCCACCGCATTCGTCACCAGGGACGTCTTGAGCGTGACCCTTTTCATGGCCTTCGTGCTCACGCAAGCGGCCGCGCAAGAGAACCCATTCACGAGCGTCCTAAACTACATCTCCGCCTTCCCCCTGATCCTCTTCGTGCTTCTCGTGTCCTATGGGATCGTGCGGACCCACCTGTTCGACGTCGACCTCAAGATCAAGTGGACCATCAAACAATCCACGGTCGCCGCCGCCTTCATCGCAGTCTTCTTCATCGCGAGCGAAGCGGCCCAGGCGTTCTTCGCCGGAAGCCTCGGCCCGTATGTCGGGATCGTGGCGGCGGGCGCCCTCGTCTTCGCCCTCGCTCCACTGCAGCGCGCAGCGGATCGCGTCGCGAACGCCGCGATGCCCCAGTGAATCCGACGGCCGAGTACCTGACCTACAAGAAGCTCGAGGTCTACCGTGCGACCATCGAGGGTGCGCTCGAGGACGGCGAAATAACTGAACGTGAGCGTACCATGCTCATGCGGCTGCGCGACAAGCTAGGAATTGCCGAGGCGGACGCGCGGGCATTGGAGCTGGAACTGGTCGGCAAGGCGAGCCGGGCCACCACCTGACGACCCGGCCAGCAACATTTATCTCGGGTCGGACCCGTCAGTTGCCGTGGCCTTTCCGCTTCCACCGCTCGATGCCGGCTCCGTGCTCTACCTTCTCGCCGGGGCTGGAATGCTCTTCACGGCGCTCGTCCTCCTGTACTTCGACTTCAGGAGCCGCGTGAACCAGACATTCGCGCTCTTCCTCACTGTGCGGGGGATAGGGAACGCTCTCAATCCGTGGTTTCTCATACCCGAAACGACGGATCTTGCGGGTCGCCTCCAGCCATACTTCTGGATTGCAGTGCCCTTCGCCACGGCGCTCTTCTACCTGGCTTTCCGAGCCCGATATGCGGGCCGTCCAGCAGGGCGCATGCTTCCCGTTCTGATCGTCGTCACGGCTCTTGTCGCCGAGGGGCTCTATGCCTCCGACCATTCCCTCTTCGCCGCGTCCACGTCCACTGCTCTCGTGCCGGGGGACCCAGGCCCCCTGTTCGTGCTGTTCTTCCTTGTGCCGACGAGTTACGCGGCGGTCGCCGCCCTACTTTCGCGCGAGCTCCGGGGCGGGAAGCCAGGGCCGCGGTCCCAGTCGCTCCTCATCGTCGCCGCCGGTTTTGCACTGGACGCGGCGTTCCTCGTTGGATTCATCCCCACGGGCTACTTGTTGACCCTCTTCGATCCGACCGTCCAAGCGCTCCTCGATCTCCCGGCGGCGACAAGCCCCATCGGGATCGCCGGGCTCGTGACCATAGTCCTCACCGCCGTTTTCCTGGCCATCGCCTGGCGTAACGTAGGATCAAACCCTGAGGCGACGAGCAGGGCCGCGGTCTCCCGCTACGGTGTGGCGATGACGGCTGCGCTTGCTTCTGGCATCTTCACGAGCGCAGTCTTGGCACTGCGCTTCGATCCGGCTGGGTTTTGGGTGGGCGGAGTCGACGCCTTCTGGACCCTCGCCCTCCCCGTTCTCGTCGGGTATGCCCTTCTCAAGCACCAGCTCTTCGACATCGACGTGCGCGCCAAGTGGACCATCAAACGTGGGACACTCGCCGCAATGTTCCTCGCGGTCTTCTTCGTCGTCGCCCAGCTTGCCCAGAATTTCCTCTCCGATGAATATGGGCTAGTCGTCGGCGGGGTCGCGGCAGGGCTAATGCTCTTCGCCCTGTCGCCGCTACAACGCGTCGCCGAGGACGTCGCGAACGCCGCCATGCCAGGCGTCAAATCCTTCAACGAGATGAGCCACCCCGAGAGGCTCGCAGCGTACCTACGCTCCGCGAAGATCGCCTGGGCCGACGGGGCCATCGACAGGAGCGAACGGGCGATGCTCGATGGCCTGCGCGAGACGCTCGGCCTTTCCACCGATGAGGCGACGCGCCTTGAATCGGAGGCGTCGCGGGCCTAGGGACACACGGTCAGGTTTATCTTTTCCGAAGTCGTGGTTCGACCGTGGCGTGGCCTCCGCCCCTTACCATCGAGATCGTCCTGAGCATCGTAGCCGGCGGAGGGATGGTCGTCCTCGCGCTCGCGCTCCTTTACCTGGATTTCAACAGCCTTCTGAGCCGTGCGTTCGGCGTCTTCCTCCTGGCCCGCGCTTACACGAACCTGATGCCGGTCTTTCTCGAGATCGGGCCCGACCTCGCGGGCCGTCTCTACCCGTACGCGGCGATCGTGGTGGCGCCTGCTGCCATATATTTCCTCCTTGTCTACCGCGAAAGATACTCGAGCGCCTCTCCTAGGCCAAGGCTCCGCCTCGCGCTCCTCGTCGCCACGTTGGCTCTCCAAGCGGCCTACCTCCTCGACCATTCGCTCTTCGGCGCCTACACGGTCTCGTCCGACGGGTCGGTCTCGGACATGGCCGGGCCGCTGCGGACGGTGGACGACGCGGCGCCGCTCGCGTATGCCCTCGTCGCGCTGGTATTGGCGAAGGATTGCGCTGGCAGCCGCACGGGTCCGCGCTCGCAGGCCCTCAAACTCGCTTCCCTGGGTTTCGCCCTCGATGCGACGTTTCTCATCGTGACCCAGGTCACTGGCCTTCTCTCCCTCGTCGCTGTGCCGCTGCGGCCCGGCGAACAGGTGCCGGGCGTGAACGCGGGCGGGATGTGGGCTACCATCGGTCTAGCGATGCGCCTCGCGGGTCTCCTTCCATTGGCGCTTCTTGCCATAGGCCCGCTACGAAAGGCACCCGAGGGCGCCGACCCGCGGCGATGGTGGGCCCGTTACTCGGTGCTCGTCGCGGCCGCCGCCGGGTCGGCGGTGCTCACGGTCGTAGGTGGCGTCTACGGGTGGTTCGACGCGTTCTTGGGCTACCTCATCGTGGACCGCGTCTGGACGGTTCTGTTCCCGCTCTTCATCATGTACGCGCTCGTACGGCACCGTCTATTCGAGGTGGACGTCAAGATAAAGTGGACGATCAGCCGCGGCACGATGGCCGCCGCGTTCCTCGCCGTGTTCTTCGTCGTTGCCCAACTCGCCCAGGCGTACTTGACGAGCGAGTATGGGCTGCTCCTTGGCGGAGTGTCGGCGGGCCTGCTCCTTTTCGTGCTCTCGCCGTTGCAACGGCTTGCCGAGCGCGTCGCGGAGACCGCGATGCCCGGCGTGAAGCCCGCCTCCGCCATGGACCAGTCGGAGCGGCTCCGGGCCTACCTCGAAAGCGCCCGCGTCGCCTGGGCGGACGGGGTCCTCGACAAAAGTGAGCGCGCGATGCTCGAACGGTTGAGGGAGACCCTAGGCCTCTCGCTCGAGGACGCGAGCCGCCTCGAACGCGAAGCGGCGGCGGCCTAGGAGTAGTCGTGACGCCCGCGATGGGCGCGTTCCGCCCGCGCCGTGCGGCATCCGCTGTGAAAAACCCCCTCGTATGTTCCCGCCGCCACGTTCTGGAATGCGCCCTAGATCCAGCCCACCGGCAGGTTCGAGCACCACGCGTTCCACGCCATCGTGAGATGGTCGACGGTCGGATTGAACGCCGGGTCGCTGCCTTGCCAATAGCCGCCGTTCCAGCTTCCCGTCAGGTGCTGCCTGCACTTCGAATCGATCACGAACCACTTGGCCTCGCCTGCGGGACGCGGAAGGGTCGCATTCGTGCCCGTGGCCGCGTTCACCATCTGTTCTAGTTGAGCCCGGTAGGGGCCTACACCATCGATGAGGCCGAAGACCACGCCGTGCCCCTGGTACATGTGGTTGTACGGGGAGTTGGGCCAAGTGGTGCTTCCCACGGTAAGGCCGGTGTCCGGGACGACGTTGTGATAGACCAGGTCTCGTAGCTCCGAGCGTGTGAGGACGCCGTCCCCGAGTGCGCACGCTGTGGCCGCGCTTCCGCACGCGACCGGTGCTCCGGATGCGATCACTCCAGCCCCCTCGGGGCCCGGTGTAGTGTCCTCCAGGAGTTCCCGGGCTTCCTGGAGCACCTGGGCTATCATGCCTGCCGTCACCGGGGCGGCATTGCTCGTCCCGCTGTGCGTGCCCATGCCCGTCGCCGTGGTGCCGCCGGTACTCGGATAAGAACTGCCGATGCTACTCACGTCGACCGGTTTGGTCGAGCCGCTGTACGACTGCTTTGCGCCCGGGTCGACCGCGCCCACTTTCACGATCCAATCCGTCCCCTTCTGGCTGTTGAGGTAACCGAATTGCGGAGTGATGAAAGCGTTCTCCAATCCATTGCCGGCCGCGAACACCACGAACTTGCCTGCTTCGCTCGCAGTCCGCCACGTTGCGGGCGCCGGGCCCGTTGCAAGACCGTTTCGGACGGTGCAAGACACCGCGCACGATTCCCAACTGTTGGAGATCACGTCGATCCATGGTTGGCTCGCGGCCCACGTGACACCGTTGTTGCCAAGGCCCTGTACGAGGACGACGAGGCATTCGGGGCAGGTCCCGTGGATGTTGCCGACGGCGCTCGCCGCGCTACGTGTCCCGTGGTTGCTGTTCGTCCCCGCAAAACTCGCGCCGTAGCGCACGGCGCCGATGATCTTGGTTCCGGGGAGCCAATGGAGTTTGACGCCCGTTCCCGACCCCGTCGACACCTCGAACTCCGCCCACGCCGCCGCATCGGCCGCGAGAAGCGACGCAACATTGGTGTCAGCCGTCTGCGGGATCGATATGTCGATCGCCTTCGCGCCCGGGTAGCCTGCGATGTACGTCGAAGGGTCGGTCGTGAAATCAAAATCGTTCGTCGCATCCGAGTCGAGGTTCCAAGGGTGCTGGTGCCCCACGAAATCGTAGTGGTAGGGCGAGAAACCATCATCCACCACGGCGACGACGGTCACGGGCCGCGGTTCCACCGGGGTGGGGCCGGAGAGGGTCGTGTTGGACGCTTGTGCCGATAGGACGCCCTCGTTGCCGCCGGCGTCGAACGCGGACACGGCGTAATAGTAGGTGGTCAAGGCATCGAGTCCCGTGTCGATGAACGCGGTCGGTGTTGCGATGCCGATTTGCGACAGCGCCTCGGGCGCGGTTCCCCGGTAGACGTTGTACCCGGCGACACCCAAGTCGTCGGACGCCGCGGTCCACACGAGGCCGATGCTGTGATCGTCACGGGCGGTGGCGAGAAGGCCGGTCACTTGCCCGGGCGGCGTCGTGTCGATGACGCTCGGGCCGATCGTCAGGGCGGAGGGGAATCCCGTCGAGTCGTACAGTATCCCATGCACTCCAGCCGAATCCGCGAACCCCGCGTCGATGCGGATCACGAGTTCGTTTCCCTCGGCGGTGAGGTCGCCGAGATCCACCGTCTGGAGGACGATCCCGCTAGGAGTGATGGCGGGCCCACGCGCCGTTAACGCTCGGGCCTCGACGCCGTCAACGTAGAGATAGAATTGCATCGTCGCCCCGCTCGCGGCACTACTTCCCGCCGCGGTGAACCAGAACGTCAAGGACACCGGCGCGGTCGAGAGGTCGAACCCGCCGTCGGGCGTCCAACGCCAATCAGCGTCGTATTCGCTCGAAGGGGGTGTCCCGTCGGCGGCGAAAGAGTCGTGCGCAACACTTGGCGTCGGCTTCGTGGGAGCCGCCTCGCTCAAGACGTCGCCGTCGAGGTCCATGTCCACGGGACCAAGGCCTGTGGGCCCGCTTCGAAGGTAGAGCGTTACGTCTCCCGTGCGCACCGGGGCGTCGACCATCCGGGCCCGAAGCGAGATGGTGCCGGGGGCCCCCGAGTAGAAAGTTATCTCCGCGGTCGTCGTCCCAACCGGAATCACGCCGGCCTCCCCCGCGAGGCTTGCATAGGAGCGCAGCGTGGCCGATCCATCCTTGTAAGTCACGTCGATGTCGTCGCCCGGGTGCTCCCCACGCGCCGTGAAAGGAGCCCCGCCGCACGAGGCGGGGATCGCGTCGACGAAAAAGTTCTCGCCCGCGAGTTGCACTTCGCCGCCAGTCGCAAGAGTTCCGGCGTGCGTTAGCAGGAGGTCGCAAACGACCGGGTAGTCGGCCGCGGCGGGGGTAACCGCGAGCGCCGGAAGGATCAGGAGAGTCGCCACAACGAGAGCTGTCGGGTTCGCACGTCTTGGTTCACACATCAGTCCAGCCTCCTCTTGAAAGGACTTGGACACACCACGGGATAGGTCACGATAAGCCTTTCTCCGGTGCAAAGCCGCCATCACATGGCGATACGGTCAGCGCGGTCCCCGCGACGCGCGACTTGACTTATCGCGTCGGTGGCCTCTGGCGTCGTGCCATCCATCGTCGAAGCAGGCCCTGGTCGTCTTCGCCGACGATGAACCCTCGACACTTCTTCGCGCCGCAGCGGCAGCGCACGGGTTCGTCGTCGAAGTCGAAGTTGTAGTCGTACGTGATCTCTTCACCGCGCGCAATGTCTTGCAGCGCGATTATCCAGATGTGGCCGCGGATCACGTCGCTTTCGCAGTTCGGGTCGCAGCTGTGGTTGGCGAAGCGGGCGATGTTCCGGCGCACCGACCCGTCGATGTCATGCCGGGCGTTGAGTTCGAAAATGTAGTGCCGGCGCCTTTTGGCCTGTTCTTCCTGCCGGCGAGCGCCCTCAGCCTTCGTGACCCTCTCGCCCACGTACTCGATCACTCGTTCCCCTTTGCCGATCGGCCTCCCGGCCACGAGGCCTCGCCCGTGGATGCCGGATCTCACGAGGCGGACACTCGCACTAGCGCGGTTCTTCGTCTTCGCCGGCATCGCTACTCGACACTCATCCCGAAAACGACCGTGGCCTTCCTTTCCTCCGACTCGTCGCCGGGCCGCCAATCGATGACGATGAACAGGTGATAGATCCCGGGCTCGACGCGTGTCCCATCGGTCGCCGTCTGGTCCCAGATGGCCGTGAAATCGCCCCACTCCCCGTTATCCACTGGGATGTACTCGGAGAAGTACACCAGGTTCTCCTCGGAGTAGTTGCACGTCGTCTCGAAGGGGCATTTGTGGACGAGAAGGCTGAAGTTCCCACGCCAATCGTAGGCAAGGGCGCTACGCGACGAGACGCGCACGTCCTCCCCGGCCGATACGCGCGTCTTTTCAAGGAACAACGTGGAGGCGGGGTCGGGGGCCCCTAGATAGTTGACCGTGACGACCTCTTCGACGGGCCCGAAGAGGACGCGGACACCGAAGGAGACGTTCCTGTAAGCTACCTCGTAGTCGCCTGCCACCACGCTCCAACTCATGACGGCGTTGGCCCTACCCGCGGCAGGCGCCTTGACCGGGACGCTTTCCGAACCGCCGGCCGCGAGTTCGACGCCGTCTCTACTCACGACGAGGAAGTGCGCCTGCCCGTTCAGGGCACAGTCGGAGGCGTTGTCGACGCGGAAGTTGGCGCCCTTTCCGAAGGCGGACCTCTCCTCCGGCATGACCTTCACGAGGCCCGGGTCTTTCACGTCGCACGGAAGAAGCGCGATCCCGTACTGGCCCGCCACATACACGGCGGCACCCGCGCCGATGATCACGAGTCCCGCGAGGATGGTCGATGTCGCTACCCGGCCTGCCATTCGTCGCGACAACGGTCATGCCCCCAAAAAGGGGGCGTGTGCCTGGAACATCGACGACCGCTCGAACCTGCACATCGTCTTTCGCAGGAGAATCAAACGCGCCATCGGCAAGACCCTTCAAGCCCACCGGCATTGTTTAATATCGAGTTGGTGAAATATCACCTCAAGTGTTGTTCATTCCTGGTTGGACGCCGCCGCGGACGCCGCGTCCGTCGCGCCCCGCAGCCTTACATGTTAAGGTTTGTTGCGAAAAGGGGTTGCTGTCATCCACCGTGCGCCCGCGCTTCCGCAAGCCGATTGCAGGCCGTGTTGCCATCTCCGCATGAGATTCAACGGGGGCCTTACAGGCCGCGCGGCCCGTCGTTTGGTCACCCGTTGGCCGGCGGGCCACATCCACGCAGCGGGCTATTTCGTTACCTTCCCCTTCCTGGACGCGCCCATTGCGAGGGCGAACAGGGCGACCAAAACCACGCCGATCAACAGCGCCACGATAGCCAGCCTCTTACGGTCGTCCGCGATTCGCTTGACGAAATTCGCCGCGTCGTTAATCATGGGCTGGGGATTGAAGCGGTCAAAGTGAATACCCTCCAATCCGTATAGGAACATCGTAGGTTTCGTGCCGTTCTCGATCAAGGGGACAACGAGCTTCCCTGCCTTGACGGCATACCCAACCTCCTGATTAACGGCCGCGGAATCCGTTCCTTCCTTTGTCAAGAGCGCGATGAAAACGTCGCTCCGGTCCAATTCCTCCTGGACCTTTACCGTAACCGGCGTTCCGGGTTGACGGAAGTATTCGGCCACGAACACGCGAAGCCCGAGGCCTTCGAGCGAAGCATACAGCGCGTGTACGAGGTCGGCATTCGATTCGTCCTGCTTATGCGAGAGAAACACGTTCACCATGTTATCGGTTATTCCTCGGAGGCCTAACCTAATAAAGCCGATGCCCCTCGCGCGGCAACGCGCCCCTCTCTGCACGCATTCGCCATCGATTCGAAACCCCCTTCCGAGCTGTTCCTACGCGGTGAGGCACATCCCAAACAGTTACCATCTGCTCACCGGTTGGCGGTGAAATGATACTTTCAGGGCACCTATTACAATAAGTTTATACATGATGAGCTACTATTGCGCGAGTAGGTGATTGCGTTGGTTCGATTTGATTCATTATCTCCACACGACTTCTTGCCGCGCCAAGGTGGATTTTCGAAGCCTCAAACAGCCGAGAAAACACCCGGTTTTCAGGAGGACTCCAGTGAAAGGATTCAGTTGATTCTTAATCTCGTCAAAGGGCACCCTGACGGTGTCTCGGCATCCGACATTGCCGACGCGCTCGGCATTGCTTCCAATACTGTGCTGAAAGTACTGCGCGAACTTGAACGAGAGCGTGAAGTGTACTCACGCACTCACAGCCGCGGACGCTCACAGGTGTGGTACCCGAATGGTCGTCTCATTCACCCGTACCTTGAACTTTTCAAGGAAATCCGCGGCAAGCCCTATCGAATATCGGTGCAAGAATCTCGGACAGGACCACTTGTCCAAGTCCAAGAGCGGTCGTTCTCGCTCCTGCATGGGGAGCGTGTGGAGGGCGCGATCTTCGTCGAATACGAAGCACTCGACCAACTCATTGACGGTCTCAACGAGATGAAAACACGATACGAGTCCCATGAGCGCTTGAAGGTGAAACAATGATGATAAGAACCCTCGAAGTCAAGGAAGTCGTCGGAGAAAGTCTCGTCGGCAGCGCCCGGGTCGGTGCGCGCCACCCCCCCGTCGAAATCGGAAAGATGGCCCCGATGTTTCGCAAGAGCGAAGAGCCAGACGGCCTCGTTCGGGCCTCCTTCCTCGACCCGACCGTCCCCATTGAGATCAACCTGCTGCACTGGCCCTTGATCCGAAGAGCCCTCCAGAGGCTCGCCGTCCAGGCTCCGACACACGCGGATTGGCTCAACCCGAGCGATCTGATCCGTGGACGCCCGGCGATTGGATACGTTCCCCCCGACGCCCTCACCGAGGTGTATCCCGCGGGCATCAAGGCGCTAACAACCAGCGGCCCGGTTGGTCGGCAGATCAGTGCTCTACGAGCGGGCCATCCCGACGCAAATTTTTGGGCTGCCGTGGCCGACACGGGACTGTACGTCCCCTGGTTACAAGAACTCCGGGCCTTCGTCGATGCGATGGGCGCAAGTCTCCTTGCCCCCCCAGTGCCGGTTGTGCAAGGCGATCTGGCTACGAGCCCAGATGGCCAGTACGCCGTCAATCTTGCCGCGGCCAACTACTGGCGCGAAATGGTCACACAAGACGCGGGAGGCGCGCCGACCCTCATAGAGGCGTACCTTCGCCAGCGTCAAATCGGCCTCCTGTACGCCCTGCCCGTGCACCCTACCGCCTTCCGAAACAAGGTGCTCCTGGAAAAGACCCTGCGCTATCTCGATATGGCTCTTGCCTCAGGAGATAATCCCTATTGGGGCGTTCACCTCCATCTTTTCGACATGGGACTCGCCTCCCGCCAAGGGCGCCCGGCAGCAGTAAAGGAGTTTGTTCGAGAGGTGGCGCGGATCGCGACAAATGCAAACGTCCTAACCTGGGTGAGCGACGCCGGCGCCGTGGGTCCGGCCCTTCTCGACCTTGGAGTGTCGTTCACTTCCTACCATAGCGGAATGACGCCCGGCCGCGTCTACGGTGACGGTGGAGGCCCGGGCGAGAAGGAACTTCAATACGGCAAGATAATCGAGCTTTGGAAGTACAACCTCTGTGACCGAGCCTATGTTGAATCCAGGAACTGGACGCTCGAAGATACGGGTTTGTTCAATAGCGTGGTCCCAATGTCGCTCCGTAACACGACGCCCCCCAAGTGGCGAATCGGGTTTTCGCGGCCACACAACACAGCGGTCGCGGAAAAAATCAACCAGCTACGGGAACAAGAGCTGCGGAAGGGCAACGTCGCGCCGGGACGATCTCACATTGGGAAGTCCAATGACGATCGGATTGCCCCTTGGGCCGCGTAGGCTCGGTGAGCGCCGGTGGCCGTTACTTTGTTCGAAGCCTTGACGGTGGCGGCTGCCGTCATTACCGTGGTCGGTGTAGTCTTCGGACAGGATTTGATGGGACGTAGTTGGCGTTTCCTGAATCGGACACGCCCGCTGCTTCAAGTCTCCATCTTGCCAGAACCGGACGGTTCGTGGATCGTTCGGGCCGTCGTGAGCATTCCCCTGGGCAAACCCCCGCTGCAACTCTACACCATCAGGGGCACGATTGAACCAACGGACAAGGCGAGCGGATTCATCCGGCGGCCGGTTCTACTTGAGAATGGACCGGGACCGACCCCCGTGGTTGTAGAACAATACCAGTACGCGGTTAGGCATCTGCCGCTGCCGCCGCGCGGGAAACCATACAATATGACTATTAACCTTGTAGCCGTCGGCGTGAATCTAACGCACAGTTACGAAATCATCCACGACGGCGGCTGGAGGCGGAGGAAGAACTGGTTTGCCCAACAGGTTCAAGATTGGCGGGCGCGGCGATTCTTCAAACGTGCCCGCATCGTGTAGGCTGGAGCGCCGGCTCGTTTCAGTGCGCGGCCCGCGGCCCCACGCGGTTAGCGGTGCAAGTCCTCCTTTGCATACGAACCTGCCGGCGGCAACAGGGTTAAGTCGGGAGACGGAAGTAACAACGCGTGGCCAAGCAACTTCCTGGCGTCCACCGAACCTATGAATTCTATTCGATGAGAACACAGCCGGACAAACTGACGAAAGTCCCAGACAGTGATCTCTTTCTCCCGGGTGAGGCAGAGTGGACATACGAGGTAACGCATTTCAAGAGGACTCGCCTAAATGGATTGGCGAAAGACGAGGATACGGGAGTCGCATCGAAGGTGCAAGCAATCCTTGACCACCGTTTTAGGTTGCTTGAAGTATCGACGGATGGCGATCTCGAACCATTCTGGGCCATGCTTGACCTATACGAAGACTGCAAAATGATTCTCCAGAACTTCCCCCCCTTCAAACCGACGGGGCCGCTTGACGGAATCATGCAGGCCACTGTTAGCGACATGGATCAAACCCTTGGGTATCTGCACCGCGCCAAACAAAAGGGAATTCTTCGTTTGGATCTCACGGGGCCTTCGATGCCTCCAGAGTTGGAGAAACCACGACTTCGCGTTGGGTAGATTTTGCTTATTCGGCCGCGCCAGAATCGCTACCGACCGCGGACACAATAATTGCCGTCTTTCTCTCTGGCGGCCGAGGTCGCTCAATCGGGAACAAATCTTGCATCGCTTGATGGTATCCAACGAGGCCCAACTGGCCCTGGATATGTGCCTTGTCTTGGGGATTGAGCCCAAAGAGCGACTGGATTGCCCGCTCGATGGCATAGTCGTCAGCGAGACGATGGGTAGCCATGATCTTATCCACATTCTCAAGTATCTGAGCGTATGCTTTCCGCCCGGCCGCCGTATGAAGCGGACGGAGTGGAATCGGGAGGCTCCGTATCTTGTCATGAGTGAGCTTTGCGAATGCCTGGGCGGCGTCCAATTCACCGAAGCGTTTGAAAACGTAATATTGGAACGTGCGCGAATTCAGGAGCGCAAGAAGGAACCGGTGATCGAGGTCTTTTGGCGCGTCGGCAGGCAATTTGGTGGGATCCATCCACGCTCCGGGGGGCCGGTCCCTTGTAATGGCGCGCGTCACCTCGTCGCTCGTCCGACGGAAGCGGTAGACGTACACGCTCTGTGGACAGTACGCGCCCGTGCCATCCAACGCAACCGTGAGACCAACACCCGCCTGGCGAATGAGCACCTTCTCCCCATCATAGAGTTCGGGCGGCTTGTACGCGATCCCCTCGAAACCAAGCGTGATTCCTCGATAGGCCAGTGGCCTATAGCGGCCCTTGAAAGAGTCGCCATCCACGAACGGCTGGTCTCCAGAAAGCGCGGGTTCGTGGATGAGGTGATCTTGAGCAAGTGCCTGGGTCATCACGTACTTGTGGTCGCAATGTTTGCATTTTTTCTCCTTGAATTTCCCGCCACGCTCTTGCCCGGGTGGAGCATCCCATTTTGCGCAGTTCGGGCAGCGAATCACATGGCCATCCTTCCCGAGTTCCACGCCGCGGCCCGAATCGCAAACCGCGCCAAGGGGCAGGGACTCTCCCTCCATTTTCGCCATAATGGCGTCATCGTCTACGTACCGGAATAGCTCCACTTCGCCTGTGGCGCGACATCGAGATTGTGGTACGGCAAACGCGTAGGATTCTTCCATTAGAGCGAGGTTGGTTTCGCCTCTGACGGCCCTTCGACGATCCTCTTCTACGAGGACCATGCTCCGAAAACCCGAAGTGTCGTTCGGTTGTTCCAACGAGGCTTGCAGTACGGTAGTGTTAAATCGGATCGCTGGCCCGAACCAATCCGCACCAAGATTGTGATACCTATTGATGGTCGTGTTTTCGAGGAGGTATTTCCTAACGGCAGTATGCTCACGGAGTAGGAGCGTATGTGGTAGGACGTAGGCGAGTACGCCGCCGGGACGCAGGTACTTCAAAGCCGTGAGAATGAAGAGCTCGTACGAATCCAGTGCCTCGGCGTCGATGGTGGGGTAGATGGACTTGACATAGCTTCGCGACTCGGGACGTACCTCGGCCCCCCATGGCGGGTTACCAATGACCAAGTCGAACTTCGGGAATCCGTCGGTCGCTTTCGGGATCCCGGGGAATTGGAGAATGTCGGCCAATGCATCTCGAGCCAAGAAATTCTTCTCCAATCCTTCAAGGCGCGTGTTTTTGCGGGCAGAGCCGAGCCACAGAGAAAGTTTTGCGACCTCAACGCTTTCAGGGAGAATGTCGTTTCCGTGGATGCACGCGCGCAATGCGTCTGCCTCAATTCCATGATAGTCAGCGAGAGTCACTTGCCCGCCGCGGAGGCTGTCAAGCTTCGCGACAACCCGGTTGATTTCTCGCAGAATGGTTCGATAGCTTGAAACCAGGAACGCCCCAGACCCGCAGGAAATGTCCGCCACGCGGATTGCAAGTATTCGTTGGAGGTATGACCGGAAAAACGCCTCTTGTTGCGTCTTCGTCGGCTGTGCGGGGGCTTGAGTTCCCCATACCGCCCTCATAGTCTCAGAGGCAAGATCGGTAAAAATCGTCTCAAACGCTTTTTGCGCGAGGAAATTCGTAAGGCCTTCCCTGGTGTAATAAAGGCCGAATTTTTCCCTTGTCAGCGCCGCTTCGACAGTCGCGGCGGTCGTTGAGGACTTGTGTACTGCTTCCAAGTCGCCGACGCTTTCCTCGAAGATTCGTCCCAGAAGGTGCTCGTTGAAGTCCGTGTAGAAATCGAATTTTCTGAAACCAAATATACCATGTACTTTTTCATCCCCCACCTTATAGTCCTTGAGGAAGAGGCCGTCTGGAATTCGAACGCCATCGAGGATGGCGTGAGCTTGGAACAGTCCGCCGTTATATCCATACACTCGGGTGGCTGACGTCGCCGCCGTCCCGACGTCGATGGCCCGGAAGAGATCCTTGACATCCTCGTAGATTCTGTCACTCGAAACACTTGGGCGCGAGGCTGCTGATTCAATGACTCTGCCGAGGAGTCCGTGGGGCAGCAGTTCCGCCGGGTGGTCCGAGAAGAAGCAGGTCATGAGCCCCCTGTGGATCAACTGCTGGCTCGCTTTGACGAGGTCAATACGGCCTTGTTCGGTGTGCGCCAATTCCGGTTTAGCCCGCGAGAGCGCGGAATAGGAATCCCTAACGATCTGCCGGTAATAGGCGTAGAACTCGTCGGTCAGACGTAGCCGGGCAGAAAGGCTGTTTTGGAGCAGGTTCTCGAGCTGGGAAGGCTCTGGGTACCCGATGAGATGGTCGCGGTGGAGAAGGTAGTACATTTGCCAAAAATGGTCGGTCAGAGTGCCGTTCGCGACGAAGTCGGGAATCCACCAGCGTTCGAAGTGATCTATGGCGCTGTGGTGGTAGACGCGCACTTCTTTCATGTTGGAGACGAGGACCCACTTTACGTGGAGTCCGTTTCGGACCGCGTATTCGAACGCCTGTTCGACGGGGCTCTTGAGCCTCCCAGGATCGACTTTATCAAGATCAACGGAAGGCCCTTTCAATTCACCAACGGCAAGGCGGATGTCATCTTTCACGGACCCGTCGGCGTCAATCTGAAATTGCCCCAAGAGGAAGTCCGGAAACATGTCGGCGCCGGTGGCTTTGGTTTTCGGTAGGATCTGGAATCGATTCTGTTTGCCCGGGGGCTGAGCATAGCCAAGGATGTCCACGAAGAACAGTTGGTTGAAGGCCTGCTCCAAATTACTTTCGTTGAGATCGGCTCCACTGGCGATCATCGATGTCCAGGAAGAAAGGCGCTGCACGACGGGGTCGTTGCCTCCAGGAAGCGACTTTGGGAACTGGGCGAGATATGCGGAAAGGAGTTCCTTGCGGAAGAGTGGGTATCGTTCCATTTTCATGCGCCCGGGCCTTGCCTCTTGACGACGCGACGGGAAGTGGCGTTCGGTTCTTAAGACGATGCGGTTCGGTCGCCGGCCGCGCAGCGGTTTTCAGGAACTCCGCCGCGCATTCCGGACACGGCCGAACGACGGCGTATGGCGACGAAGGTGCGCACCCGATGGTAGCAGCTTGCCCCCTTGTGTATGAAGATGTTGCGCCGCAAGTAGCGCATGGTCCGGTTCCAGTCAGTCCAATCGCGTTTGACGCGTGACCGCTGGCCACCCAAAGTCTTCGGCCATCGCCGGAGTCGGAGCCGACTTTTCTGGCCGCAAGGCCTCTCGCATAAGGGCACCCCATCGATTCTTCCAGCCGCTTCGGGAGATTAGGCCGGCGGCCTCCGCCGGTGTTTGGCCGGCCAACGCCTGATGCGGTCTCACGAAATTCAGCCACACGGCTTGACCGGCGGTGAGCGGTCCTCCGGGACTTTGGAGCGTTCTGGCCGCGCGCTGCCTCCCTCTCACCGTATTGTTGACGCGTTCCACCATGTTGTTGTTCCGCGCATGGTCCGTAATGTGAATTTCGCGAAGGTGCCGACGTTCTCGTTTCTTGCCCGTGCCGAAGACGCGCTTGGCCGCGTCAAGGTAGGCCGGCAATCCGTCGGTCACAATCGTGGATGGCATTTCGCCAGCCGCTTGCCGTTTGGCCAACGCGAAGACCATGGTGGCGTCGGAGGTCTCGCGGCCCTCAGAGATCCTGCTTACCAAGATGAATCGCGTTTTTCGATCCACGACGTGCCAGAGCCATTTCCATTCGCCGGCGTACTTGACTTTCATCTCGTCCGCGTGCCATCGGGTCGTGCCGACCTTAGGCCGAAGGTCCTCCGCGTAGTCATTGAGGAGTCGCACATAGCGCGACAGCCAATTGTAGACGGTCACGTGCCCGACCTTAACGCCGAAAAACTGCTCAAGAGTGTCGGCAATTCCTCTGAGGCTTACGCCTTTGAAGTACAGGTCGAGCACAAGGCAAATCACCTTTGCATCGCCCTTGAGGCGTTTGAAGCCGTCGTCCTGCACAAACTTCCGCTTGCACTTCTTGCACCAGTAAGCTTGGCGGCGGCCGCATCGGCCGTACTTGGTCAAGTCTTCCCCCTGGCAATATTTGCATACGATCCTTGGGCTCATTTCCGGTTCTTCGGCGATGACTTCAACAGGCTCCGGGACAATCGGTGGTTCCTCAGTGATTACGGAAAGAAGGATCCGTACGGCCCAGATGTGCTTGCACGGAATAGTCGTGTCGCGAAAGTCCGCGCAAGTGCATCGCCAATGCTTTCTCTTCCCGCCGCCACCACCTGGAACCTTGACCCGGTACCGCAACCCTGGCTCCCGTGCACTCGGGATCCGGTACTCGTACATGTGCACCCGGTGAATCGAGTCCGCGGCCTTCGCGACGATGGCCGCGCCTCGCTGTTGTCGGGCGTCCACGATAGCCTGCATATCTATCGCAATCTATAGGAATACATCGACGGCTTCTTATAGATTCCGGTGGCTACCCCGTTTCGAGGTGGTTGGATGGCGATGAAAAAGGTGATGGTCGCTATGACTCCTGAGATGTACACTGCACTCGAAAGAATGCGCCGGGCACGCAAGCTGGGAACGGTCCCGGAACTCATTCGTCAACTTCTTAGTACCGCCCTGACTTCTGACGTCTGAATGGCCATGCGACTTTGGGAGCGGCTCGACGAGGATCAGAAAAAGTTGGTGTTGGTCGCCGTCGCCCTTGCCATTCTTGTTTTCGCGGTCGCCATATATCAAACAGAAATAGTTGCGGCCATCAATGGGGTGCTTGCCGAAGCCGGGCGCCTACTGGATGTGGCCTTCACGACGACGCTTGGGTTCATATTTTCAGCACTCGCGTGGCTATGTATTTTCTTCTTGGACTCGTGCATCGCCCAAGCAGTCATTCGGCAGACGGTCACGATTACCGGCGGCCGCGTTCAACTCAAAACGAACGGGCGCAGGCCGTACCTGCCCGATTGGTTTTACGCGCTCATCGTATGGGGCGTGGGAATTGCCATTGCGGCTGTCGAATATTATGAATTCGGAACCATCTTTGCCATGCTGCGAGGCCACAAACTCGCCTTGGCGTGGCTTCTTTTGACTCTCGTGGCCGCGAACTATTACGTCATGCAACTGGACGACCTGGGCCGACCAAAGCACGGAAAGGGAGCCAGGAACGCATTGTGGCTGGGCGGCTTGTCAGGGGCAGTTTTCTTAGGCACGCTTCTGCCAAGATAATAGAAGAATCAGCAAGGCGCAGAGCAAGATTCCTGCTGAAATGTAGAGCATTCGCCTGCTTGTGACGTGGACAATGCCCACCCGCACACCCACGACGAAAAGAAGCTCAAGCCACACCGCGGACCAACCAAGAGTGAACAGGGGCGCCCAAAGGGCCTGATCAGGGTTCAACCAACCACCCCCTGAACAATGCCAAGCCCACCTAACGTTCATATAGAAGTTTCCCTTTACATGGTCCACCCAACCTCAAGAAAGGTGGTATCTCAATGATGGGCTCGAACCAACCGATAATCATCCTGAAGGAAGGCACAAACCGCGAAAAGGGCAAGGGCGCGCAGGCGAACAACATCATGGCCGCGCGAGCGATCGCCGACGCGGTGCGCACCACGCTTGGCCCCAGGGGCATGGACAAGATGCTCGTCGACTCGATGGGCGACGTCGTCATCACCAACGACGGCGCGACCATACTCAAGGAGATCGACGTGGAGCACCCGGCCGCGAAGATGCTCATCGAGATCTCGAAGACCCAGGACGAGGAGTGCGGCGACGGGACCACGACGGCCGTTGTCCTCGCGGGCGAGCTCCTGAAGCGCGCCGAGTACCTCGTCGAGAACGTCCACCCGACGCTCATCACGAAAGGGTACCGGCTGGCAGCCGACAAGGCGGTCGAGATCCTCACCAAGTACGCGATCAAGGTCGACCCCGAGGACGAGAAGGAACTCACGCGCGTAGCGACGACGTCGATGTTCAGCAAGGCGGCCGCGTTCGACCGCGAGCATCTCGCGGAACTCTCGGTACGCGCCGTCACGGCCATCGCCGAGAAGCAGAACGGCAAGTGGACGGCCGACAATGACCACATCCAGATCGTGAAAAAGCACGGTGGCGCGGTCACCGACACCGAACTCATCGAAGGCATCATCGTCGACAAGGAGCGCGTCCACGGCGGGATGCCGACGAGCGTCAAGAACGCGAAGATAGCGTTGCTCAACGTCGCCCTCGAGGTCAAGAAGACCGAGGTCGACGCGCACATCGAGATCCGCGACCCGACGAAGCTCCAGGCCTTCCTCGACGAGGAGGAACGGTACCTCCGCGGTCAGGTCGAGAAAGTCAAGAAGAGCGGTGCCACGGTGGTTTTCTGCCAGAAAGGCATCGATGACCTCGCTCAGCACTTCCTCGCAAAGGAAGGCATCTACGCGGTGCGCAGGGCCAAGAAGAGCGACCTCGAGAAGCTCGAACGCGCCACGGGTGCTCGCATCGTGAACAAACTCGACGACCTGCGCGCGGACGACCTCGGGAAGGCCGCCCTAGTCGAGGAACGGAAGATCGCCGACGAGGAGATGACGTTCGTCACCGGCTGCACGGGCGCCAAGAGCGTCAGCATCCTCATCCGCGGCGGCACCGACCACGTCATTGACGAGATGGAGCGCACGCTCCACGACTCGTTGGGCGTCGTATCGACGACCATCGAGAACGGGCACATCGTCCCGGGCGGCGGAGCACCGGAAGTGGAGACGGCTTTGCTTCTACGCGACTACGCGACGACCGTGGGCGGCAGGGAGCAGCTCGCGATCGAAGCGTTCGCCGAAGCGCTCGAGATCATCCCGCGCACCCTCGCGGAGAACGGCGGCCACGATGCGATAAACGCGCTCGTCGACCTTCGCTCAGCGCACGAGAAGGGCAACAAGTACGCCGGGTTCAACGTCTTCACGGGAAAGGTCGTCGACATGAGGAAAGAGAACATCGTCGACCCCCTCAGGGTGAAGACGCAGGCCATCCAGAGCGCAACGGAGGTCGCGACGATGATCCTCCGCATCGACGACGTCATCGCGTCCAAGAAGGGCGCGGGTGGCGCAGGCGGCCCACCGGGCGGCCCAGGCGGGATGCCGGGCGGCATGGGCGGCGGCGACTTCGAGTAGGCGGTCGAACGTCGTCAAGTGGGGCGGCAAGGCGTCGCCCCTATCCCTTCTTCGCCCCTTTCTCCTCTTCTTATTTTCATCCCCCCTGCTCCTCTTTTTCTCTTCATCCCTTCCGACGGTCGCAAGGCCCTTGATCATCTCCAGTCGACCGACCGCCCCACGGGCCACAAGCCTTAACCGCCGCCGTCTGGTTTTTGGATGACATGCCGGCTGAGAAAAAACGTTCCTTTGACACTAGGGCCGTCCACGGGTCGCAGCGGAAAGGCCACGCGCCTCTTGCCGAGGCCATTTTCCCGACCACCACGTGGCGCCTCGACGACGCCAAGCAGGGCGCAAGGTTCGCGCAGGCGATCCACCCGCAGCAATTCTACACGCGATGGGGAAACCCCAACCTCCAAACGCTCGAAGAGACGGTCGCTTCTTTGGAGGGCGGCGAGACGGCGCTTGCGGTCGGTTCGGGGATGGCCGCGATCTCAACGGCCGTGATCACGGCGCTCGACGGCGGAAAACGGATCGCCGCCCAAAGAGCGCTGTACTCGGCCACGATGGAGATGTTCACCGGTCACCTCAAGGCCGCCAATATCGAAACGACCTTTTTCCTCAAGCAATACGGCGTCGAGACGACTTTCTTCGACCCGACGAAAACCGGAGACGTGGATAGGGCATTGACGCCGGGGACGAAGATCGTCTACATCGAGACGCCCGCGAACCCGACGATGGAGATCACGGACATCGCACAGGTAGCCCGGGTGGCCCACAAGGCGGGGGCGATCGTCATCGCCGACAACACGTTCGCCACACCGTACAACCAGCGACCCCTCGAATTCGGGGTCGACGTCGTCGTCCACTCGATGACGAAAGGCATCTCCGGGCACAGCGACGTGACCGGTGGCATCATCGTCGGTAAGCGGTCATTCATCGAGAAGGCCTGGTTGAACTACAAGATCCTTGGACAGACGCTGGGGCCCATCGACGCGTGGCTTGCCAGCCGCGGCCTGAAGACGTTGCACCTCCGGGCTGAACGCCAGAACCGCAACGCCGCCCGGCTCGCCGAACTTCTCGCGAACCACCCGAAGGTCCAGAAAACGAACTACCCGGGCCTCAAATCGCACCCCCAGCACGCGCTTGCGGCAAAACAGATGACGGGGTTCGGTGGCATGCTCTCGTTTGAGATCAAGGGCGGCTACGAGGCGGGAAAGCGCTTCGCCGAATCGGTGGAGGTCGCGACGCTTGCCGTGAGCCTCGGCGGCGTCGAGACATTGGTGCAACACCCGGCGTCGATGACGCACGGGCCCGTCTCGGCCGAGGACCGTCAGCGGGCCGGGATCAACGATTCGCTCATCCGCGTATCGTGCGGGATAGAGGCAACCGAGGATCTTGTGGCGGATTTCGAACAAGCCCTTGCCAAGGCGTGAGCATAGGCCAGCACGGGCCCCCGCCCGGATCCCTGCCCGGCATAGGCGCCGCCGTACGATTCGGCCCGCATCCCGCGCCACGGGGCGACAGGCATCATCGACGGATCTCCGGATAGGCCGCTGACGAAGCGCCCGCATTCCAAGCTCCACTTTGCTCCTATAAGCGACCAATCCACAATCTATATGGGCCGCACTATTGAATCCGGGTCCAATGGCAAAAAGCAGATCCAACGTAATCGGAATCGCGGTACTTTTCATGGGTGTGGCGTTTGCGGGCTGCACTTCGTCAACGCCGCCGGCGACGAACGGCGGCGTCGATTTCGGGGACGGGACAGATTCCGGCGACGGCTCCACGGGTAACGGCACGGGCACGGGCGGCGACACCGGCACCGGCAACCAGACCGGCGGAGGGACCGATGGTGGGAACGAGACCGGCGACGACGGCAACACCACCGTTCCCCGCTTCGAACTCACGGCACCGACGATCGGGGTCGTCGATGCCACCGGCAACACCACGAACTCGGTCGCCGTACGGGAAGACGTGAACATCAGCGCGACCTTCGCCGACGCGAACATCTCCGCCCACATCGTCAACTATGTCTGGCGTCTAGGCGATGGGAACGTGAAGAACGGTTCGAACATCATGCATTCGTACCTTTCCCCCGGGCGCCGCGTCGTGAACCTCACGGTGGAGGACGCCTTCGGGAGGAACGCAAGTTCGGAGGCGGTCATCGGCGTTCGCCACGAGGAGACCTTCACGGGCACCCTCACCATCGCTTACGTGCAGGGCGGAGACGCCGAGAACGGGAGGTCGTACCGCCGGCACTCGTTCAACGTCACCGACGGCGCCGTCGTCGCCGAGATCAGGCTTTCCTACGAGCCCGGCGTGACCACGACGGAGAACCTCGACCTGTTCATCTTCGCCCCGAACCAGACGGATGAGGCGGTGGCGAGCGGAGCGAAGCCGGCGGGCCAGCCGGAATCCCTGACGCTCGACTCGTCGATCCTACTTTCCACCGGCCAATATGCGGCGGAGGTGCGCCTCGTCGCCGGCGCGGCGGTCGATTACACGTTGCGCGTAACCATCGAATACGTCTAAGGCCACCGATCGGTCGAACGTAGCACGCTCCCAAGACGCGCAGCCACGGGGCCAAGCGGTGGCTGGGTGAGGATGGCCCTTGCGACGATGCGTTGGACTCCGGGGCGACCACGCCCAAAGCCAACCGCGCCCCCACGGCGGATCAGGTGCTTTCTCCTTGGAGGTTTATATATGGCGGGGAAGAGTCGTGCAGTAAAGGCTAATACCGGCCGGGGGAAGTCTAACGCGTCAAAATGGTTGCCGCGAGACCCTCCATAGCATTAGTCGCCACGGGACTCGTCGTCCTCGCGTTTTCGGGCTGCGTGAGCCCCCCGTCGGACCCTGGCGCCGAAAAACGGATAGCCACCGCCGAGACGACCGTCGAACTTGGCGGCGTCGAAGGCATCGTGGTCGACCCTTCGTACTCGCCGCTAGTGGGCGCGACCGTCACCATCCGCGAACTTGAGACGGCCACCCAGGCCCTCGAGGACGGGAGCTTCGCTTTCAGCAAGGTGACGCCCGGCACCTACGCGTTTGTCGCCGTCTACGAGGGGTATGCGTCGAGCGTGAAGACTTTGAGCGTCTCCGGCGCGAAGATCGAGAAACTCGAATTCATGCTCGATCCACTCGGGACGACCGCGCCATTCATCGACAAGATGGAGTTCGCCGGGTTCCAGGAGTGCGCCGCCTCTTGGGGCTACAAAGTTTCGACTCCGGGCGGCGAAGTCCCCAATCCGCCAATCCGGGGCGTTTCGGCGTGCTCAGTGGGAAACATCGTGAGCCAGGACATCCTCGAACAGGGAAACGTCACCAACGACCACTTCATGGACCGCTTCTTCATCGGCAAGGACGTGAAGTCGATCGTGGTCGAACTCGTCTGGGACCAGAGCGGTGTTACGGGAAGAGGCGCGAGCGTCATCGTCGAGCCCGACCTCATCTCGAACGATCCCCGCACCGAATATGGGCGCGCCGACGGAAAGAGCCCGCTGCGCGTCGAGATCGACGTGGCCCGGATGCTGGAGGTCGACGATAACATGACTAAGGTCTGCGCCGGCGAATACCCGCCCGACGACATCATCGCCCCGGAGGAGTACTGCTCGCGGGAGGGCGACGGGAACGAGGGCCGCAATATAACGATGAAGGGCGGCGCCCTGCAGTGGCGGGTGTTTCCATGGTGGGCCGGAAGCCCCGATGAAAAGGCGGGCGCCTCGGCCTCGATACAACAAAGGTTTTCCGTATATGTGAGCGTATTCTACCACGAACCGGCCCCGTCCGGCTACTCGATCTCGCGGAGATGAACAGGTGACAAGGCGAACAGGGACAGGCATCCTCTTGGCAACCCTCATGGCCGTAGCCTTCTTCCTCGCTCCCGTTGCATCCGCCGCGACCAACACCGGCTACACGGGCCCCTCCGTCGAAGTGAAACTCTACGGACACGTGTTCGACCTGTTGAACAAGGTGCCGATAAATACCGAGGTCCCCCCCGCTAGCGACTTGGGACGCAACTTTGGGACCCCGACATTGAGGACCGGCGTTCAGGATCTTGACACTCAAAACTATCTTTACTTTTACTCGACCCCCGGCCCCGTGCACTACAATGTGACCGAGACCGTTGGGGGCGTCGTCGGGCCCCGTTTGCACCCGGAGCGCGGCATCGCAATGGACATGGAGTTGGAGCCAGGCAAGGATATTGTCGCCTACTGGTACATGTCCGCAGACTCGGTATCGACCAGGACAGTCGGTTTTGCCCCGGGCGTTGACCTTGGTGTGCTCGCGCAACTCAAGGTCCGAGCCACGATTCGTTTGGGCGATGACATCGGTCAGGATCTGGACAAGCAACCGATAGTTGCGCAAGGCGAGGCTCTTGTGGACATGATCGTCACCCCCAGTGATCCCAAGGTCTATGAAATCGTGATCAACCTCGGCAAGCCTCAACGCGAGGTGATCAAGGCAGACGAGGACTTCAACATCAAGTTCGAATGGTACCAGGTAAAAGATGAGGCTTCTGGCGCCGAATTCGTCCAGCGTGACTGGGAACTGCACACGGGGAAAGATTACCCGAACCGCGTTCATCTTTGGGTCAGGAATCCGGTCGTGCTCCAGGACATCCACCCGCAATTTGTGGGCGACAAACTGGTCATCCACAATTACCTGAATTCGCCCCTTGGAAACTACGATGTTGACGCGTCATCAACGACGGTGACGATCCAGGGCCCCTCGGAGGCGAAGAGCCTTTCCCAACCAGTCGTCGTACAACGGACTTGGGAGCACAACCACCACTTCGACGCAGTGACCGTCACCTACCTTTGGGATTACCGCGATGACGATGCCGTGCCGGGAGAATATAAAGTCACGACATCCGCCTGGAACCTCCAACACACCGCCATGGCCGAGAAGACAGCACATTTCTACATCGACGAGGGCGGGAAGGCCGGCAAGGCGATCGCGGCGAGCGGCGACGAGATCAAGCCGTTCGACCTTGAGGACGTCGAAAAAGGCCCGAAGAACGCCCCGGGATTCGAGGGGTTGTTCGTGATTGCGGCCCTTGCCGCGGTGGCCTTCGGTAGACGGAAGAAACGGCGTTAAGCGACGCGCTTTCGCAGTTCACATCTTAACGGGTCGGTCTTGGCCTATCCTTGACGCTTCCGGCCCCATCTGGCCTTGGTACTTGCTGCCTCGCGCCGCTCCGTATGGCTTCTCGGCAGGGCTCAAGAGTTGATGGATGACTATCTGCGAGACTCGCGTCCGTGGCCGCAGCGCCACAGGCACTTTGCCCAGGTTTGAGAGTTCGAGCGTTATCTTGCCCTCGAAACCTGGGTCTATGAAACCCGCCGTGGCATGGACGACGATGGCAAGCCTTCCGAAGCTCGACCTGCCTTCGACGCGGGCGACTAGGTCGTTCGGGATCTTCACGCGCTCCAACGTGGTCCCAAGCGCGAACTCGCCGGGGTGCATGATGAACGCGTCACCGTCCTTCACATGCATCTCCTCTGTGTACTCCTTCGCGACCGTCGTGTCGCCTGGGTCGATGAACGGGATGTGCGGTGTCTTGAAGACGCGGAACTCGTTGCCGAGCCGCAAATCGATGGATGCAGGCTGGATCTGGAGGTCGGGGTCATCTAGCGGGTCGACGACGAGGTCGCCCTTCTTGAGCCGTGCCTTGATGTCCAGGTCGCTGAAGATCATCGCCGGGAAAGCGGCGTCCCGCCTAAAACCCCTTGCCTGCGTCGACCACCGGCATGCCTCAAAAGGATGGCGCGATGTGACTTTCGTCCCTTGGTAACCCGCGGGCAAGGCGCGTCAGGAGGAACGGTGTGACCAAAGTGGTGAGAAGCGACATGACGACCACGGCGGAGTAGAGGTCCCGAGAGACACCGGGGATGCCCAAGGCGATCAGGGCGACGATGATGCCGACCTCGCCGCGTGGGATCATCCCCACGCCGACGAAGAGCGCGGATCTTGCGCCGAGCGACATCGAGGCGACGTAGCAGGCGACGAGCTTCGTCGCGATCGCCACGACCACGACCGAAGCGATGAAAAACGCCGAACCCGAAACGGCGCCGAGCTGGACCTGCGCACCGACGAAGACGAAGAAGAACGGCGCGAGGAACTCCTTGAGCGAGACGAAGGCGTGATCGAGCTGGTAGGATTCGCGTAAGCCCGCGAAGGCCATCCCGGCAAGAAACGCACCGATGATGGCTGCAAGGCCGAAAGTCGCCGCAAGCGCCGAAAGCCCGAGGCACGCCGCGATGGCCGCCCCACGCACCATGCGCATGCTCGGCTCCTTGCCGACCCAACCGGGCGCCTTTTGGATGGCGCGGTTCACGAGGCGCTCGCCGAAAAGCGCGAACACGAGGACGAAGCCAAGCGAGGCCATGATCGCGAGGCCGGCGGAGAACACCGAGGCCCCGCCGCCGACGGCCACCGATTGCACCACCGTGAGCACTGCTAGCCCCAAGACGTCGTCGATGACGGCGGCCGCCATGATCACCCGGGACTCGCGTCTCCCGATTATCCCAAGGTTCCCAAGCACCGCCGCGGTTATTCCCACCGACGTGGCGACCAGCGCCGCGCCAAGGAAAAGGGATTCCACCTGCGACAGCGTGTTGTAGACGCCGAGGGCGTAGCCGGCCGCGAAAGGGACGGCGACGCCGCTCAACGCCACGAGCGTTCCAAGGCGGCCGACCTTGCGAAGCTCCGACAGGGGGGTTTCGAGTCCGACCTCGAAGATGAGAAAGATCACGCCCAACTCGGCGAAGAGGCGCAGGACCTCCGCCGACGTCGCCGGGAACACGAAGTCCTTGAGGAACGTGTTCCCGAGGATGAGGCCCGCCGAGATCTCGCCTATTATCGTCGGCACGTGGACGCGGGAGACCAGGACACCAAGCACCTTCGCGGCGAGGAATATGGCGAAGAGCTCGAAGATGACATAATCGCTCCCGCTTACCACGTCCGCGAAACAGGGTGGAAACACGGATAATTGTTGTGATACGGCTCCGACCGGCCGTCGGTCAGAGCGTTTCGCGCCTACCCTTTCGACGGGCTCGCCTCAAAGCGAAATCGGGTCTCGAGCGACAATCAAATAGCCGTCCTCGCCGCTTTCCGGGCGTGACGGACGCTTGCGTCTTCTGCGCAATAATCGTCGGACAGAGGCCCGGGATCATCGTGTTCGACGACGGGACGCACGTCGCGATAATGGACAAACATCCGATCACGCACGGCCACACGCTTGTCATGCCAAAGGCCCACGCTCGTGACATGTTCCACATGGCCCCCGCGGACGTGGGACGTCTGTACCAGGTCGCCGCGCGGGTCGCCCGGGCCGTCAAGAAAGCAACCGGCGCCGACGGACTCAACGTCGGCCAGAACAACGGCGCCTCGGCCCGCCAGATCGTTTTCCACGTGCACGTCCACTTGATCCCACGCAGGCCCGGAGACACCACACATCATTTCCCGGACCGGCTCGAGGAACCGCCGGAGGAGACCCTGAAAGTCGCCGAAGCCATCAGAAAATGCTTGAAAGAGGAGGCGTCATGAAAGTGATAGCCGGCGTCGACGACATCATGTTCACCTCCAAGATCCAGATCGCGGCCCGCGCCAGCGGACAGGAAGTCGAGTTCGCGACCAACCGGGAGACGCTTCTTGGCGCCGCTTCGGACGGCGGCTTGGTGCTTCTCGACCTCGACGCCCCCGCCTTCGACCCGTTGAACCTCATTCCCGAGTTGACGGCGCGGGAAAGTTGCCGCGTGATAGCGTTCGTCTCCCACGTCGAGGCCGATGTGGCGAGAAGAGCACGGGAGGCGGGAGCGCACCAGGTGCTTTCCCGTTCGAGGTTCTTCGAAGCGCTGCCAGGGATCCTTCGCCCATAGACCGCGACACCTTTCCTCGCCAGGCCTACTCGGGCGGAACGGTCGTCTTGTCCTTTGCCAGCCACGCGAGGAGTCGCTCCGAAAGCGCGCTCCCGCTGAAGAGCGCCACGCCATGCGCGCTTCCCTCCAGGAGCTCGAGGTCCCGCACCGATTTCGCATGGTCGTAGGCGTAGCGCGCGGCCGAAGCGCTGTTTGTGTCGCCCTTGGACGCGGCGGCGAACAAGGCGCCTCCGTACGTCTCCATGGGCGGCTTGAGATCCATTACGGCCGTGTCGATCGCGGGTGAGATGAGCGCGATGGAGCCGATTCTCGTGTCGTTCGCAGCGTAGGTCACCGCCGCGTTCGCGCCGACGGAGGCCCCCACCAGTTCGAACCCGTCAAACGATCTATGCTTGTCGACCGAGAGGAAGGATACGGCGGCCCCCACATCGAGCGGGAGCATGGCGACGTCCTCGGCAGTGAAGTTCCTGAACGACGCCTTCGTGCCGTTCTTCTCATCGCTTTCGCCGTGACCACGGAAATCGAACGCGAGCACGGCAAACCCCGCCTCGGAAAGCGTGGCGGGGAAATTCCCCCAATCCGCGCGCGACGTGCCGTACGGGTGCAAGAGCACGATCGTCTTGGACGAGTTCCCGCCAACGGGCGGAGGCGCGTGGTAGACCCCCTTGAGGCCGAAGCCGTCCGGGGTCACGAACGCGACCCTTTCCCCCTTGTCCACAATGGGGATGTCCTGGCCGACGCAACCCGCGAGCAGGGCGACCACGATGAGCGCAGGGAGAAGGGGGTCACGATCCACGGCGGAGAAGCAGCGCTCCTTCGTAAACGGTTTGCGGGAAAAGGGGGAACACCCGACCCCAGAACGCCTGGAGCCGGGGACTTGCCGCCATGACGCGGCAATCAATGACGGGGCCGATGCCCCTTAGGCCTTCTTCAGGTAGGGGAGGCCGGTCCGCTTGTTGACGCCGACCTTGTATTCCTCCGGCTTGTCGCAGGGCTTGCCGCTCTTGGGCTTGTTCCCTGTCTTCGCGAAGAAGTAGATGGTCTGCTTTCGGCCGCCGTTCAACGTTACTTGCCTTGTGTGTAGGGTGTAGCCTTTGTGCTCGAATGGCACCATAGTCACCAAGGAGAAAACGGCCAATCCCTATCTTAAGGTTTGCATTTTGATGCGAATCCTCTCCTTAGAAATACCCCCACGAGATTCCCGACTCCTGAATTTCCAAGGAGAGCGCGTGGGTTTCGTGAGATTTCTTGGACAGTGACGCTCCCAAGTATGCGCCTTTTGCTCCTTAGAAACACCGAGTCCGCGAACAACGTAACTCGGTGAAAGTGAACATATTCTGTCCATTCTCCGGTCGTTCCCTCCTTGGCATTCGATGTGAACGTGGCGGCCTTGCACGCCGGGGCGTGAAGATCGTGGGTGCGCTCGTCGGTGGTCAAGTACCGCGTGTGGTCGAAGACTTGCGTAGGCTTTCGGGGTCCGCGCTACTAGGGGCGGTTTGGGAAGGTGAACGCCGAGGCGGAGATTCGAACTTCGGCGGACTCCTTCCAGTCGTCCGCCTCGTTCTAATCTCCTCCTAGACCTTTTGGGTCCGCATCCACTTGGGGACTGTATGGGGTGGTGGACGCGGAGGAGATTCGAACTCCGGAGGCCTCCCTTCGGTCGGCCTCCTCGTTCTCATCTCCTCCTAGCCTGTTGGGGTCCGCGCTCCTTGGGGACATTCGGGGAAGGGAGCGCGGAGGAGGAGATTCGAACTCCGCCGGACTCGCTGCGCTCGTCCGGCTCGTTCTCATCTCCTCCTAGACCTTTGGGGTCCGCGTCCACTTGGGACTGTTGGGGATGGTGGACGCGGAGGAGGAGATTCGAACTCCTGAGGACTTTCGCCCACCGGTTTTCAAGACCGGCGCCGTAGGCCGCTTGGCTACCTCCGCAATTGGACGTGGGCGGCAAGAAGCTGGAGGGTAATTAACTGAACGTCAGAATGACCAAAAAACGGATGGGCGGCGGCAAACGCCGCCGCCACTCACGAAACCTGGGAGTTTCAGGCCGCCGCGGTCTTTGGCGCGGCAAAGCCCGTCCAAAGGCCCCAGACGCCGACGAGGACATGCACTACGTTTCCGCCGAGGGCGGGTTGGCCCGCGGTGAAGACGCCGAGGCTCTCAAGGATCGTGGGCGAAGCAAAGCCGATGACGGCCAGCAGCACGTAGACGACCCCGAAGACCTGCGCGTACATCGTCATCATCTTCGTCTCAGTGTTCATGAAGCCCACGTAGAGGCCGATGAGGCCTAGAACGACGTGGACGATGCTGTGCGTTGTGCTCACGTGCAGGAAGCCGGGAACGATCGTCGGCATGACGAATCCGATGATACCGACCAGTAGGAATACTATCCCGGTCACCTGCGCGTACAGTTTTGTCATGTTCTCCATGTTCTTTCACCTAGCCGGCTGACCCGACTGCGCCTCCATTAAATGGCCGGTAAATAAGGGTTTTCAAAGTGATTTACGAAATTCGTGATGAAAGATGGCGGTCGGCGAAAAGGTTTAGTTTAGGTGGGGGGCGAAATTGGCCCAAATTTTGGCAAACCGCGCCTTGAATTCGGTCCGTTCTTTAACGTGTCGGTTTTGCAGCGTGGCCCGGACGGCCAGAAAGGGACAGGCGTGCCCGGAACCGCCCTCCCGCGGCTCGACCACCCGTTCCGGACCTCTCCGCCAGACATTGAAATAACGCCGTGCGCTTTGCCGAGCGTGTCGGGTTTCAAGCTCGCGGCAGGGCTGCAACCAAAGGGCGACCAGCCGGAGGCGATCGAGAAGCTCAGCAAAGGGCTTAGAGAAGGCCTTCGCCGCCAGACGCTTCTTGGCGTCACCGGTTCGGGCAAGACCTTCACAATGGCCAACGTCATAATGAGGGCCGGCCGTCCTACACTGGTCATCAGCCACAACAAGACGCTCGCCGCGCAGCCCTACGAGGAGTTTAGCGAATTCTTCCCGGAAAACGCCGTCGAGTACTTCGTCTCTTATTACGACTATTACCAACCCGAAGCCTACGTCCCCCAGACCGACACCTACATCGGCAAGGAAACGAGCATCAACGAGCAGATCGAGCGGCTCCGCCACAGTGCCACTCAATCGTTGATGGTGCGAAACGACGTCATCGTCGTCGCCTCGGTGTCGTGCATCTACGGCTTGGGCGACCCCCGCGAATACCGGGACCTCCACCTCGTGATCGAGAAGGGAAGGCAGGTCAAGCGGCAGGAGATGCTCCGGAAGCTCGTGGACATCCAGTACCAGCGAAACGACATGGACCTCAAGCCCGGCACGTTCCGGGCCCGCGGCGACGTCATAGACGTCTTTCTTCCGGACGGGGAGACCGTCTACCGGATAGGGCTATTCGGCGACGACGTCGAATCGATCGCCCGCATCGACCCTCTGCTCCCCGAGAAGAAGGCGGAACTGGAACGCGCCATCATCTACCCGGCAAAGCACTTCGTGACGCCGCCGGATCGGATGGAGGAAGTCTGCAAGTCCATCGAAGCCGAGGCCGACGTGAGGATTACCGAGCTCAAACGCCTGGGGAAGGTCCTTGAGGCCGCCCGGCTGGAACAGCGGACCCGATTCGACCTTGAGATGCTTCGCCAGGTCGGCTACTGCCACGGCATCGAGAATTACTCACGCCATTTCACCGGAAGGAAGACCGGCGAACCCCCCTACTCCCTTCTCGATTACTTTCCCGAGGGGTTCCTCACCTTCATCGATGAGTCGCACGTCACGATGCCGCAGGTGCGAGGCATGTACGAAGGGGACAGGGCGCGAAAGGCAACACTGGTCGAATACGGCTTCCGGCTTCCCTCAGCGCTTGACAACCGGCCTCTCAAGTTCCCGGAATTTGAAAAACGGGTGGGACAGATCGTCTACGTGTCGGCCACGCCGAGTCCATACGAGCGCGAGACCTCGGACCAGGTGGTCGAGCAACTCGTGCGGCCCACGGGCCTCGTCGACCCCGTGCTGGTCGTGCGACCCATCAAAGGGCAGGTCGACGACCTATTGGGCGAGATCCGCTCAAGGGCGAAACGCGGCGAGCGCGTCCTGGTGACCACGCTCACGAAACGCATGGCGGAGGACCTCACCGATTACTATACGTCCCTCAACGTGAAGGTGCGCTACCTTCACGCCGATGTCGACACGTTGGACCGGATCGACATCCTTACAGGGCTCCGCCGTGGCGACTTCGACACTTTGGTCGGGATCAACCTGTTGCGGGAAGGACTCGACCTTCCGGAAGTGTCATTGGTGGCGATCCTCGACGCCGACAAGGAGGGGTTCCTTCGCGGCGAGACCGCCCTCGTCCAGACGATCGGCCGCGCCGCCCGCAACGTGAACGGCTCCGTGATAATGTACGCGGACAAGGTCACGGATTCCATGAGAAAGGCGATCGATGAGACGGACAGGCGCCGCGCGGTACAGGTGGCCTACAACGAGTCCCACGGGATCACGCCAAAGACGATCGAGAAGGCGATCCGCGAAATGAAAGGCATCGCGAAGAAACCGGAGGTCACGGTCCAGGTCCCGAAAGGCGTCCTTTCACAGGACGAGACGCTCGTCATCATCGGCGAGTTAGAGGCGTCCATGCTCCTCGCCGCAAAGCGCTTGGATTTCGAGAAGGCCGCCGCCATGAGGGACAAGATACGAGAGCTTCGCGGGCTTGCGGGGATAGTGCAGGAAGGCGGCGTGGAAGCGGGTCCAGAACGGCCGAAGGGGCGAGGGCGATGGGGCGCGAGGGCCCGGTAAGGGCTTCCACGGAAAATCCTTTATGAGTCGGAAGTCATGGAGGGCCGTCCGATGTCGCCGAAACCGCTCATCGTGGGATTGATGCTCATTTCGCTCGTCCTGTCGGGCTGTACGCAGCGCTCTGACCAAGGCGACGGGGCGAACGGCTCCGGCGCTGCCGGCGGAACGGGAGCCACTGGCGGGGGAGGACGCGCCCCGGGCGAGCCCAACGTGCCGCCGGGCACGCCGATCGTCCAGTACCGCGTCGATTGTGCGATCGCCGTCCAGCCGGATTGGCCGGAGAGATGCCTCGCCCGCGCGAGCGTCACGCCTGAATCGAAGACGGAATACGACCTCATGGTCAACCCGAAGGACCCGAACAACGTGATCATCGGTACGAAGGACCTTGACCGCAACGCCTCGGGATGCGTTTGGTCGGTGCCGCTCGTCACGAAGGACGGGGGAAAGACGTGGCAGACTGTCTACATCGGCGGGAAGAACGGTACGAGGCAACCCACGGACCCGCTCTACGGTTGGCAATGCATCACGGACCCGATAATGGTCTTCGACGGGGACGGCATCGCCTACTATGCTCTGCAAGCGTACGATTACTCGACCTTGAAAAGCGTCCCTGACCAACCCGAGTCACCGGTCCCCCCGCCCGTCGAGCCGCCGGTCCCGACTTGTGGCCGCCACGACGGTAGCGCATTCTACCTTGCCATGAGTTCCGACGGCGGCCTCACGTGGCCCCGCATCCTCACGATGGACGCGGGCGACGCCGGGTGCGTGTTCCACGACTACCCGCGCATGACCTGGAATCCGATGACGGGGTCCGTGTACGCGACTTGGAACGCCATCACGCCCGAGGGGAGCGTCGCGGTGGTCTCAGGCACCAGGGACGGCGGCATGACCGTGGACCCGCCGACGCATGTTGCGTCCACGAACCCCGATCTGAGGGGGAAGTTGGGGATCACCGGTTTCACCGCGGCGAACGACGGCACCGTCTATCTAGCACTCACCGACGGTGGAGACGTCTACCTTTCGACGAGCACGGACGACGCCAAGACGTTCTCGGAACCCCGGAAGGTCTTCAACATGACGCCGATCGATTCGCCGTTGCCGAACACGCGGTTCAGGGCGTTCAGCGCGATCGAACTCGCCGTCGACCGCTCCCCGGCCGGGTCCCAAGGGGCGCTCTACGCCGTCTGGGCCGACAACCGCACTGGGGATTCGGATATCTTGGCCTCCGTTTCGAAGGACAAGGGCGCAAGTTGGAGCTCGCCCGCGCGCGTGAACGAATACTCGAAGAACTACCAGTTCATGGTTCGCCCAACGGTGAGCGCGGACGGTGTGCTCCACATCGTGTACATGGACCGGTCGTACGACGCCGGCGACCGCCTTCTTGACGCCACTTACGCGTACTCGACTGACGGCGGGGCTTCGTTCACGAACATCCGGCTCACGGACCACGGTTTCGACGGCGACCTCGGCGTCCACCAGAACGGTTTCCCGTTCATCGGCGATTACATCGCGATCGGGACGTCGGGAGACGTCGTCTACGTTTCCTTCCCCACGACCGTGACCGGGGGGGCCCAGGCCGCGGTCGGGCGCATCGTGAGGGCGGTGTAGGTCTGGACGTTGCCGGTCCCTCCGGCCCCACCCGAAGTCCCCCCGCGTCCCGCCCGCTTGGGCTGACAGAGAAGGCCGCAAGAGCCCTTGCCAGGATGTCCACCGTCGTTCTTGGCCCCTCGCGGCGGATCGGCCCGCTCGTCTCGGGCGTGGGCGCTGCGGGGCTCGTCACAGGACTGTTGCTTGTGACACCGGGCGCGATCATACTTATGAGTTCGATCGCCGGCCAGCCATTCGACATCCGAGGCGCATCTGGTTTTTCCTCCCGACGCGACGTTCTCAGCCTATTGGGCACGGTCGCTGCGGCTTTGCTGCTTCCGACGATGATGGTCCTGGGGACGTTTCGCCTCCGGGCCCGGATCCCGGGCCGATTTCGCGTGTTGGGTCTACTGATCTTTGTCGTTGCACCCCTTCTTTGGGGGCTATCTTGTGCCGATGACGCGTCCTGTGCACGTCCGAACGTGGCCCAGTCGGTCGGCATAGGTCTCCTGGTTTCCGCTGCGTTCATCCTCCCTGCCGCTCCCCTCTTCATTCCAGGCCATCGGGTATCGGGTCTTCGAACGGCCATCGGTCTCGTCGTTCTCATGGGCGTCGTCCTGCTCTTCCTCTACGGCCTGTACGTCGCTTTCAACGTGCCGGCCGGCGCTCCGCCCCGATCTGCATTCGGGTCCACGCATTATGAGGGCCGGACACTTGAGTTCGTGTTCGTCGCAGCACTATCGCTTGTCGCCCTATTGGGCGCGGGGCTTGTGGCGGACGGTACGTCAGGAAAGCACATCGACGAGATGGACGCGCCCGGAACACGCCGCGCCCTCGACGAAATGCTCGATGACTATTACGCGCGGGGTCTCATCCGGAGGGCGGAACTGGAACGCTTCCGGAGCGAGTACGCCGCCCTCGTGGCCGGCGTCGTCGAGCACTCCGACAGGGCTTGGACGGAGCGCAAGCTCTCCAACCACGGGACCGTGTTGACATTCTTCGGATTTGCCCTTCTTTCCGTCGGCGTATTCGGCGTTTTCTGGGTCGGGACTTCGTCAGTGGATTGTCGCTCGTTGATCGATTGCGGCGGCGAGGTCGCGCGGTACGTAGCGGGAAAACGCTTCGTAGTCGGTTGGCTGGGTGGCTACTTCGTCGGTTTGGGCATCACGACGCTTTTCACCGGCCTCATCGCCCTCCAGGGGTCTCGCGCGGCCACGCCGGGGAGCCCCGGCGGGATGACCGGCGTTTCCGAGGGCGTCTTACGGTTGCGAGAACGCATCGTGGAAGCTGCGCATGAGGCGTCGACGCGCCGAGGGACCTCGCGCGACCCCTCGTGACGCCGGAGCAATCATCTTAAGCCGTAAACATTCTTCGCCGGTCGATGGATTCCGTCGTGAAAGTCTGGCGCGGCGACCTCGTCGAGAGCTTGCATCGCGTGTCGGTGGCGGTCGTCGACGTGGAGGGGAACCTGGTAGCGGGTTGTGGGGACCCGGCCCTCACGACCTTCCTTCGTTCGTCCGCGAAACCGTTCCAGGCGGTCCCCTTCATCGAAAGTGGCGCGGCGAAGGCGTTCAGCGCCTCCGATGAGGAACTCGCCATCTTGACCGGTTCGCACGGCGGGGAACCGAAACAGGTGGGGACGGTGTCGTCGCTTCTTTCCCGGGCGGGCCTCTCGGAAAAGGATCTGAAGTGCGGGCGCCACCGTCCGTACACGGATTCCGTCGCGCGGATACTCAGGGAGAACTATTCCGCCGTCCACCACAATTGCTCGGGAAAACACGCCGGGATGCTCGCCACGGCCAAGCATCTTGGCGAAGCGCTCGGATCATATCAGGACCCTTCCCACCCGGTCCAGGCGCGCTGCCGAAACGTCGTCGGCGAACTCTGCGGCGACTCAAATGCGCCTCTTCACGAAGCCGTGGACGGTTGCGGTGTGGTCACGTTCGGGACCTCGCTCGTTGCGATGGCGCGCGGTTTCGCAACACTCGCGAACCCCGTTGGGAGGCACAAGATCGCCCTCGAACGGGTGAGGGACGCCATGATCGCCCACCCTGACATGGTCGCCGGCGAGTCGCATTTCAACACGAAACTCATGCGTTCCGCGCCGCGACTCGTCGCCAAGGCAGGAGCCGAGGGCCTCTTTTGCGCTGGAGTGATCGGCCGGGGGATCGGCATCGCTTTGAAAGTCGAAGACGGGGAGAAACGAGCCGTGGCGCCTGCGATGCTTGCGACCATGCGCGCCCTGGGATTCGATGCGCCGGGGTTGGATCCCGTGGCGGCGCCCGTCGTGAAGAATTTCGCGGGATGGGTCGTGGGTCGCATCGAGGCGTCCATCACTTTGGTTCCACCCCCCACAAAGGAGAAATAGGCGTTTCCAAGTTAGCCGAATGTGGTCGTCGACTCCATCATGATCAAGGGTGCGCGTGAGCACAACCTCAAGAACATCGACCTCACGCTGCCCCGCAACAAGCTCGTCGTCGTCACGGGACTCTCCGGCTCCGGCAAATCAAGCCTCGCATTCGACACCATCTATGCGGAAGGCCAACGCCGCTACGTCGAGAGTCTCTCGGCCTACGCCCGCCAGTTCCTCGGCCAGATGGAGAAACCGGACGTCGATTCGATCGACGGCCTTTCGCCGGCGATAAGCATCGACCAGAAGGCAGCGGGGAGCAACCCGCGCTCGACCGTCGGCACGATAACCGAGATATACGATTACCTGAGGCTCCTCTACGCCCACGTCGGCATCCCGCATTGCACGAACTGCGGCCGCGTGGTCCGTGCGCAGACGGCGCAAGAGATCGTCGAACAGGCGTTGAAGCTTCCTGCCGCCACCAAGGTCCAGGTCCTCTCGCCCGTGGTTCGGAGCCGCAAAGGCGAGTACAAGAAGGTTTTCGCCGACTACAAGGCAAAAGGCTTCGAACGTGTGCGCGTGAACGGAAAGTACGGCACCGTCGACGACGTGTGGGGGCTCGCTCGGTACGAGAAGCACACGATAGAGATCGTGGTGGACAGGCTGGTCGTGGCGCCGGACGCGGAGGAACGGTTGAACGAAGCGGTCGAAAGCGCCATGACATTGAGCGGGAACGTCGTGACCCTCGCCACCGACAAGGAAGACCTCACCTTCTCCGGGAATTTCGCATGTCCCGATTGCGGCGTTTCGCTTCCCGAAATCGCCCCGCGCTCCTTCTCGTTCAACAGTCCGCACGGGGCATGCCCTTCCTGCCTCGGGCTCGGCATATCAATGGAGATAGACCCCGGCGCGGTCATCAAGGACCCTTCGATGAGCCTTCGCCAGGGATGCTTTGACTGGAAGGCGACGCGGATGCACACTTGGATAATCCGGGAGATAGAGAACCTCGCCCGCCACTACAAGTTCGACCTCGACACGCCATGGGAGAAGCTTCCCGAAAAGGCCCGGGAAATGGTCCTCTACGGAAGCGACGAGAAGTTCCATCAACGCTATGAGGGAAAGGGCGAGAAGTCGAACTTCCTTTGGGAATCCTACACGGAGTACGAAGGCCTGATACCACGCCTCGAACGCCTTTTCAAGGAGTCGGGCTCGCAAGGAGTACGTGAGGACATCTCCGAACTCATGAGCACGAAACCATGCGGCGCCTGCCGTGGCAAGCGGCTGCGGCCCGAGATACTCGCGGTCACCATCCAGGAGAAATCCATCCACGACATGACGGCGATGCCGGTCGAACGCCTCCTTCCGTGGTTTGAGACTGCCGAAGCGAGACTGACCGATCGGCAAAGGAAGATCGCGAAAGACATCGTGAAGGAGATACGCGAACGCCTCCGTTTCATGGCGAACGTGGGCCTCGAATACTTGACACTCGACCGGGCCTCCGGGACACTCTCCGGTGGGGAGGCACAACGGATCCGCCTGGCGACCCAAGTGGGGTCCGGCCTCGTCGGCGTCCTGTACATCCTCGACGAACCCTCGATCGGCCTCCATCAACGCGACAACGAACGCCTCATCGGGACCCTGAAGGGGCTACGCGACCTAGGCAACACGCTCATCGTCGTAGAACATGACGAGGGGATGATCCGCGCCGCGGATTACGTGGTCGACCTGGGCCCCGGCGCGGGCGAGCAAGGCGGTCACGTCGTCGCCCAAGGGACGCCAAAGCAGGTCGAAGCGGCGAAACAGTCGCTCACGGGGCGTTACCTGAGCGGCCGGGAAAGCGTCCCGGTCCCCGAGCGACGTAGAAAAGGCAACGGCAGGCGGCTCACGGTCAAGAGAGCGTCGGAGAACAACCTGAAGAAAGTGACCGTCACGTTCCCCCTCGGATTGTTCAATTGCGTCACCGGTGTCTCAGGGTCCGGGAAGTCCACGTTGGTGACGGAGGTGCTCTACAAGGCGCTCGCGCGCAGGCTCAACCTCGGCCACGAGAAGCCCGGCGAGCACGCTGGGCTAGACGGCGTGGAACACGTGGACAAGGTCATCATCATCGACCAGTCGCCGATCGGCCGCACGCCGCGAAGCAACCCCGCGACCTACACGGGGGCCTTCACGCCGATCCGTGATCTTCTGGCGGCCGTCCCGGAGTCCCGAAAGCGCGGCTTCAAGCCTGGCCGCTTCAGCTTCAACGTCCAAGGCGGTCGGTGCGAAGCTTGCGAAGGCGGCGGAATGGTGAAGATCGAGATGCATTTCCTCGCCGACGTCTACGTCCACTGCGATGTCTGCAAGGGCGCGCGGTACAACAGGGAGACGCTGGAGATCAAGTACAAGGGGAAGAACATCAAGGAGATCCTCGACATGAGCGTCTCGGAGGCTTTGCCGTTCTTCGCAGCCATCGCGTCGATCCGGAACAAACTCCAGACGCTGGAGGACGTGGGGCTCGGTTACATAAAGCTCGGCCAACCGGCGCCCACACTCTCGGGCGGCGAGGCGCAGCGGATAAAACTAGCCTCGGAGCTTTCGAAGCGGGCGACGGGAAAGACCGTCTACATCCTCGACGAGCCCACTACGGGCCTCCACTTCGACGACATCAGGAAACTACTCGGGGTCCTGAACCGGCTGGTGGACGCCGGCAACACGTTGATCGTCATCGAGCACAACCTCGACGTGATAAAGACCGCGGACTGGATAACAGACCTCGGGCCCGATGGCGGGGAGCGTGGAGGATACGTGGTGGCGGAAGGCACGCCCGAGGAAGTGGCCGCTTCCAAGACGCACACCGCGCAGTTCCTTCAGCCGACGTTGGCGGCGGGAAAACATCGCGCGAAGGCGGCCCCGAAGGGTCCGGCTTGAGCGCCACCGTCCGCGACTACGTCGCGCAGTGGCGCCGCGTCGCGACCCCCTGGGACGCGGAATCGAAGCGCATCCGCGAAGCGACCGGCTTCAAGGTATGGAACCCAGGCCTCTACGGCGAGAAGTGGCACACGCGGCACCTTGAGACATATCCGCCCTCGGAATCGCCCGTCTTGCTCTTCGGGCTCAATCCCGGCCCCTACGGTATGGGACAGACCGGTATCCCCTTCACGGACGTGAGACGCATAAAGACGAAACTTCCACGCCTGCGGGACGCGCTCGTTGCCTCGGGCGAACGTTTGGAGCTCCCCGGCCTCGCTCCACCCGACCTCCAACCGTTCCTCTCGATGACGCACGAGGCGTCGTCCGTGAGAGTCTACCTTTTCTTGGAGAAGGCTTTCGGGAACGCCGAAGAAGGTTCTTCACGCGTCTTTGTCGCAAACCCATGCCCGCTACTTTTCATGGATTCCGATGGGAAGAACCGGACTCCCGCAGATTTCAAGCGCGCGGCTAACGCGACGATCGGACGGGAAGCCGCCAGTAGACTCCTGACGCATCTTCAAGAAATCCGCGTCGAATGCGCGCTGGACGCCGCCCGGGTCGCAAGACCGCGTGCGGCCGTGCTATTGGGCAAGGAGGTGGATGCGGCGCTCGGCGAAGCCTTGAGCTCAGAGTTGGGAAAGGCCAGGGTCATCGCGTACCCGCATCCGGCGAGGGCGATTCCGGAGGCTTGGGCGAGCGGGTTGGTCTCGCAACTCAAGAAGAGAAACCAGCTGTGATGAGACGGGTCACGGCTCTTGACTTCCGCCCGGCCCGTACATCGGCTTGAACTTCGGTGCGACGACCGGCGGGTTCTTCTCGCAAGTGTCTAGCACCTTTGCGACGATGCCGTCGAACGCCGCGGCCGCTGGCCCCTCGTGGGCGAGCATGAATGGTCTTCCCGAATCGCCGCCGGTCATGACGCGCACGTCCATCGGGATCCTTCCAAGGAATGGGACGTCGAGTTCATCCGCGAGCCGTTCGCCGCCGCCGCTTCTGAAGATGTCGGTGGTCGTGCCGCACGGGTCGCACGTGAAGCCGCTCATGTTCTCGACGACACCTAGGACTTTGAGGTTCAGCGATTTCGCGAAGTTGAGGCTCCGCTTGTTGTCGTCGATCGACACCTCCTGCGGTGTCGTGACGACTATCGTCCCGTCGATGCCGGGGATCTCCTGCGCGATCGAGAGCGGCTCGTCGCTTGTCCCCGGCGGCAAGTCGATGACGAGGTAATCCAACTCGCCCCAGACGACGTCGCCGATGAAGTTCTGGATCATCTTCTGCTTGATCGGCCCGCGCCACACGATTGGTTGGTCGGGCTCGGCCGGAAAGAGGCCCGTGGAGACAACCTTGATCGCCATGCGTTTGGTGCTATCCGGATCTGTTCCCCCGCCAGCGACGCCGGCGACCTCGATTGGTTTCACGAGGTCGGCCTCCCCGGCGAGGCGCCGGCCCTCGATGCCGAACATCTTCGGGATGTTGGGGTTCGTCAGGTCCACGTCCATGAGACCGACGGACTTCCCGGCCCGTTGTATCCCGATCGCGAGGTTCGCGGCCACCGTGGACTTGCCGACCCCGCCCTTCCCGCTCATCACAACGATCTTGTGGCGAATGGCCGCCATGTTGGTGCGGATCCGGTCTAGCATCTCGACGCGCCGCGCGAAGCTCGCAGCCGCTGCCTTCGCCTGCGGCGAGTCGGGGTCCATCTGGCCGCCGTGGCCGCCGGCCCCGTGCGAGTGACCCTCGTGGCCGTCGTCCGCCATGTACGCGGGTTAACGCGACGCTCTATAAAGAGACTACCAGCGGTGGGGGGACAGGGGTCGGAAAAAAACCAGAAGCCGGTCTAAGCGCGGTCGGTCAGCATCTGTGGCGCCCCTCAGCCCGCTACGGGTCCGCGACCGCCTTTCGTGTCCGGAAGCATCGAACTCGGCTTCGGAGCGATCTTGATGAGTTTGGCTAGAAGCCCATTCTTGGCGCTTCCCGTCTTCAAGACCTGGTCGAGGACTTCATCGAGGCTTTCAACCGGGATGATCTCGACGCGGGCCCGGTATTGCTCCTCGATAAGGACGTCCTGCATGTTCGCCTTCGGGATGATGACCTTCCTAAGACCTGCCTTTACGGCGGCCTCGATCTTCGGCGTGACCCCACCGACTGGAAGGACCTCGCCGCGTATCGAAAGCGATCCCGTCATCGCGACGCTCTGATCGACCTCTATCTCCTCCAGCGCGGATATCACGGCCGTTGCCACCGATATGGACGCGGAATCGCCTTCGACGCCCTCGTGAGCGAGGACGAACTGGATGTGCACGTCGTGGTTCGAGATGTCCGTGCCCGTGTACTTCTTTATCAACGCATGGACGTTCTGCACCGCTTCCTTCGCGATATCCCCGAGTTTCCCCGTGGCGATGACCTTGCCTTCGCTCTTCGAAAGGGCGGGAGTGACCTCGGCAGCGATGGGGAGCACTATGCCCGACGGCTCCCCGACTTCACTGCCGCCGATGACGGCGAGGCCGTTTACGCGGCCGATGGCCCCGCCGCTCGTGAGAAACGTCTTGTAATCCTTCCTGCGCTCGATGTACTGGTCCGTGACCTGTTGTTCGAGGCTCCGGGCGATGTTCTTCGCCTTCAACACGTTCGCGGTCGTCACCGTGGGCGCCTTCTCTTCGATGGCGACGTCGCCCGCGACGCGCACGAGTCCGCCGAGCTCTCGAAGTCGAAGCGTGAGTTTCCCGCGGCGTCCGGCGCGTCTTTGCGCTTCACGGAGTATCTCGGCCACGGCGCCCATGTCGAAGTGCGGGATCTTCCCGTCCTTCTTGACCTCCTGGGCCACGAACCGCACGAGCTTCATGCGGTTCTCCTCCGTGTCCTCCATGAAGTTGTTCATGTAGATCTCGTACCCGTAGCCGCGTATGCGGCTCCTTAGCGCCGGGTGCATTCCGGGGTGGAAGGGATCGGTCGGCTTGATCGCGTCGAGGTTCCCGGCCGCCACCAGGATGAAATCACAAGGCACGGAATCGGTCTTGACCATCGCGCCGCTCGACCGCTCGCTTTGTCCAGTGATGTTGAAGCGCTTCTCCTGGAGCGCCGTAAGTAGCGACTGCTGGCTCTCGAGGCGCAGCATGTTTATCTCGTCGACGAACAGGACGCCCTTGTGCGCCTTGTGGATTGCGCCCGGTTCGACACGCTCGTGGGCGGGGGTCTCTAGGCCGCCGGATTGGAATGGGTCGTGGCGCACGTCGCCCAATAGGGCCCCGGCGTGAGCGCCCGTCGCGTCGATGAACGGTGGCTTGTCCGTCTGGTTGTGCGAAACGAGGAGCTTTGGGACAAGCGCCGTCTCCCGTTGCGTCATCTGCCGCATCACGAGGAACAGCATCGCCGCCGCGATGATCCCGAATATCAGGATCTCAGGGTTCGCCGGGTTGCGGATCACGTAAAGGACGGCGAAGAGGATGATGCCGGCGACGATCATGAGCTGGAACATCGCCTTCTTCTCCTGCTTCTTGGCGGCCTCGAGTTTCTGCGCCTGCACGATCTCGCGGCCCTTGCCGGCCGGGACGACGCGGATCTTCGGCGCGTGCGGGTCCTCCGGGTTCGGGTACGCGATGAGGTCTTCGAGTTCGTCCTTTGGAAGGAGCTCCGCCATCGCCTTCGCAAGCATGGATTTCCCCGTGCCAGGGTCCCCGATGAGCATCACGTGCCGGCGCTGCTCGGCGGCCTTGCGGACCACCTCGACGCCCCGGTCTTGTCCTATGACCTGGTGGATGAGGATATCGGGGACGTCGATGTCCGAAGTCGTGTTGTAGGAAAGCTTCCGCACCCAGTCGTCGACGGGCGGGAGTTCTGTCTGTGTCTCGTTCTCGGGCATAAAATCGCTTCGGAAGAAGGCGGGGCCGCGCGCCTTTTTCGTGGTTTTCCTTATAATGTCAACTAATGGGTCGGCGTATATATTGGTTGTGGAACCTCCGCTGAAATGGTTTCCAAGCGGCGCCGCCCGGGACTGCCCGATCTGGCCCAGGTGGTCTTGCTGTCCGCCGAAGCGGCCACGCCTCCGCCAAGTTATTTACCGCGCGGGATGGTTCGCGGCATAGTGAGTATGATCATCCTCGGTGGATCGAAGTCTCAAGGCCTTGCCTCCCGCCTCGCCGCCGAGACCGGCGCGTCGCTTGGCGAGCTGGAGAGGCGTCGCTTCCCCGATACCGAGGCGTACGTCCGCCTCAAAAGCGATGTCGCGGGGGAACGCGTCGTCATCGTCGCGACGACGCACCCTGATCAAGCGCTGGTGGAGTTGCTCCTCTTGGGCGACGCGGTGCGGCGCCAGAGACCGGAATCCATCACGACCATCGTGCCGTACTACGCCTACGGCCGCCAGGACCGCGTCTTCCTGGCGGGAGAGACCGTCTCGGCCGAGGTCGTGGCGAGGCTCATCCAGGGCTTCACGGACGAGTTCGTCACCGTGGACCCCCACAAGGAGCACATCCTCTCGTTCTTCAAATGCAAGGCGGGAAGCGTCACGGCGGTGCCGACGATCGCCGAGCACGTCAAGGCAAAGCACGTGGACCTGGTGCTCGCACCCGACAAGGGCGCTTTGGAGAGAGCGCAATCGTGCGCGGCGATCATGGGGGTCGACGCGGACCATCTGGACAAGGTGCGGCTCGACGCGCACACCGTGGAACTGCGACCGAAGAACCTCTCGGTCAGGGACAAGAACGTTTTGATCCTGGACGACATAATATCCACCGGCGGCACGGTGATGAAAGCCGCGGCGGAGTTGAAGAAACAAGGAGCGCAGAAGGTCATGGCGGCCTGCACCCACGGGCTTTTCGCGGCCGAGGCGCTCGCGCACATCAGGACGGTGTGCGACGACGTCATCGCCACCGATACGGTCGAGTCGTCGGTGTCGGTCGTGTCCGTCGCGAAGTCGATCGCGAAAGCACTGTGACCGGCGGGTCTTCGAGCGTCGCCGATGGCAACCTTCCAGCGCATCTATTCTCTAGGTCGGCGTCGGCGCGGTAACAAGGCAGCCGCGATCGCGACGAGTCCGAACCATGCGATTCCAGGCCCCGGCACCGGGAGCCCCGTGTCGTTTCCGCCGATCGGGAACTTCGGCAGGCCCAAGTCGCCGGGGTCGAACGGCGCGCCGCCGGAGACGCTCGCCATTAGCGTCTTCTTCACCTCGCCGCCGGGCCAAGTCCCGAGGATCTGGAGCTCGTGGTCGCCGCCGTTGAGGGTGATCGTCAACGTGATGCGCTGTGTGGCGCGCTCCGGCATCTCAAGTTCTTCGGGCGCGTCGCGAGGCCACAGGCGCTTGCCGTTGTCGAGGACACTCGCCGTGAGTGTCCCCGCGGTCTCCCCGCGGTTCACGAACGTGAAGTTCAACTTCATCTCCTCGCCCGCCTCCACGGCATCGGGCGTGAGGCTCACGTTCTCAAGTATGAAGGAAGCCGGGACCAGGACCTTGAATTCGTGGGAAAGGTAGACGGCGCGAACGACATACGTGCCCGGCGACTGCGCGAGAAGCTTGAAGGGGAACGATTGGCGCTCTCCTGGGAGGACGTTCACATCGGCCGTCCCGAGCAAGGTGTCGTTCACGTTCACGGCTATTTCCCGGATCACGGGCGACGAACCTGCGTTTGATACGGTGAGCGTGATCGTCAACTCGTCGCCGGGAAGGGCAGGCTCAGGAGAGACAGCGAGGTCCTCGAGGACGAGCGTCTGGTTGGTGTTGATCGCGACATAAGGCGGGTAATCCTGCCCGTATACGAAGGAATTGAAGAACGAGCCGAACCCGCGTTGCGTCATGTTCTCCAGTTCCCTCCTCCCAATCTCGTTGGTGACCTTCTTCTCCGCGTACTTCTTGTTCATGACCCGCAGAAAGGCGTCGAGCGTCACCGCGCCATCGGTGTTCTCCTTGAGGATGCTGTCGAGGTAATTGAGCGTCATGGCCCCCTTGTTGTACATCACGTCCTCGAGCGCGGTCCCGTACGCGGCCTTCGTCAGAGGATAGTAAAGGCCGTTCTCGTCCTTCATCGCCTTCTTCTCCACGTCCTTGAAGTGGTCGTCGAGTTGCTTTCGCGTCCAGAAATTGGTGACGAAAAGCGATACGGGGCCATGATAGTCGGCGTCGCCCTCATTGAGCCAGAGGGACGTCCCGTTGACGATCTCGGCGCGGCCCCAATCGAGTTCGGGGGAGCGTGGCGTCGCGTCTATCGTGAGGAACCGTTGCCAGACGTGGGCGTACTCGTGGGCGAGGGTCTTGAGCGAGACGTTGTCGTGCACGTAGAGCGAGTCTTCGCTTCCGAGTCCGCCACGGAACATCGGATCCGGCGCGTTGATGAGCAGGATGTCCTCTCCTGTCACCGGCCCGTAGACGTCGAGATAGTATGGGGTAGCCGCCTCCACGTAATCGAAAAGCTCCTCGGACCCTCCCGCATAGCCCGCGCCAAGGACGACGTACGAGAAGGTCTTCCCGGCGCGCTCCGCCTCGACCGGCGAAAAGGGCCCTAGGGCGATGAAACCTCGCGGGTTCCCGTCATTTCCGGGCAGTTCGAAAGCGGTGATGCCGATCTTCTTCCAGGGGGCCGCGACCGTCCAACCCGTGGGAAGCGTGAACCGCACGGTGGTCTGGAACTCGGGAGGCCCGGCGGCCGTGTCAGCGTAACTGTAGCTGAAGGGCACCCCGATCGCGTCGCCCTTTAGAACACCCCAATCTGGGCCGAGGTAGGCGTTGTACTCGCCGGCGCGGGATGCGCCCTTGCGAGCCAGCACTTTCCAGACCACGGTCTCCGTCTCGTCGTCGACTTTCAACCGATAGCCGGCGTCGGTATCGTCGAACGTGAAGGGGTCGGACGTGGGCGATCGGACGTCGCTCACGGTGAAAGTGTGGTCCGCGGTGAGGAAATCGATTTCGCGGAGAACGCCCGGGTTCTTGAGCGTGAGTGTGACCTCGAGGAGGCCTTTCGCGGCGTCGAGGACCTCGACCTCATACTCCGCTGCCACGGGCGCAGCGGACGCGAGGCCCGTGAGTGCCACGAGTAGCGCGCCAGCCAGAAACAAGGGGGTCCGCGAAAGCATTAACCCGTGGTCAACAAGACGCACCTAAAAACAAGTTTTGGTAAAGCCCACGGTGTTGCCCGGAAGTTGCGGCTCTCAGCCGCCGGATTTTCCCCTTCGACGAAGCCCGAGCGCTTAAATAGGGGAAATTTGATGCCCATGAGCCCGGCTCCGCGCGTGGAAACGCTGAGGCTTCGCATGGTCCCCAGGCCGATGGATGCCGTACCGGACCCATGCAAGGCCCGCAGGCTTTCCGAGAACGCCATTCGACGGGTTGTGATTTGCTATGACCAACGACGCAAGCGCGACTTCCGCAAGGAAGACCAAGATGAGCTGGGCCATAATGCTCAGCGTCGCCGGCCTCGTACTCCTCGCGTTCTTCCTACGCGCGTACTTCAACGTCGGGCCCGCCACGCTCGATGGCCAAGGTTTCGTGCTTTCGGAATCTGACGCTTATTACCACCATCATGCCGCCGAGTACGCGCAGGCCAACAACTGGCAGACCCTCAGGAGCGACCCGCTCTCCGCCTACCCTGACGGTGGGAACAACGACAATCCGCCCCTGTGGGAATGGTCGATAGCGCTCTTCGGGGCGTGGCTCAAGCCCATCCTCGGGAGCCCGGCTTCCCCACAGTGCGGGATCGGCGCCTTGACGCCGGCAGACCTCTGCACGTCGACCTGGTGGGTCACGGTCACAAGCCCCGCGGTCTGGGGTGCCTTGACGATTGTACCGACCTTCCTCATCGCGCGCGAACTCTGGGGGAACAAGGCCGGCCTCATCGCCGCGTTCCTGCTTGCGACCATGACCGGGCACATCGAGAGGAGTGTCCTTGGATTCGCGGACCACGACGCGTTCGCGCTCTTCTTCATCGTCCTGTGTTTCTATTTCTTCATCCGCGCGCTACGCACGGCCCACGACGGGGATTGGGTGCTCAAGTGGGGGAGGTCGGGCTCCGTGGTCGACGGCCTTTCGGCCTACTACCAGGCCAATGAAAGAAGCATCGGGTATGCGCTCCTGGCGGGCGTTTCGATCGGCGCCGTGAGCCTTGTCTGGAAGGGTTTCCCGTACGCGGTCGCCATGATCGCAGGTTACGCCGGGCTCCAGATGCTCGTGAACCACTGGCGCGGCCGTGACTCGACGGCGGTCTTCTTCACCGCCTTCTTCGCGCTCCTTCCCGGGATGTTCATCGGGCTCCCGTACTACTTCAGCGCAGGGTTCGGCATCCTCGCGACCGTGCATGCGCCCTTCTACATCTTCCTCGCCCTCATCGGCATCGGCCTCGTCTTCGTGCCGACGCGGGACTTCCCGACCGTCCTCGTCTTCCCCGCCTTCATCCTGCTGGCGGCGCTCGGCGTCGTGGGCGCCTTCTTCGTCGTACCAGAGGTCGTCTACTCGCTTCTTGGGCCCCTCATCTACTTCAAGCAGTCGAAGCTCTACACGACGATCGCCGAGGCCCACCCGGGCGACTTCAACCAGGTCGTCTTCGGTACGGGCGTCCTCGTCTTCTTCTTCACCATGATAGGTTTCGTCCTCATGGCGAACCAGGTGCGTAAGACCTGGAACAAGGAGATGCTCTTCGTCCTCATCTGGGGCGTCGTCGCCTACTACATGGTCACTGCGGCCGTGCGTTTCCTCTTCAACGCGACGCCGGCGTTCGCGATAATCGGCGGTTGGTTCGTCGCGCAGATGATCGACTTCCTCAAGTTCGAGGACATCAGGAAGACGATGGCCGGGTTCAAGGGCGACCTCGTGGGCGGCCTTCGCCGATCGGTGAGAGCGAGCCAAGTCGTCGGCACGCTCCTCATCACGGCGTTCCTGGTCCTGCCGAACGTCTGGCTCGCCGTCGACGCCGCGATGCCGGGACAGTACGAAGACCAGCTCCAGAAGGGCATCCTCAACGGCGACCTGCGCGCTCGCGGGGTCGGCTTCTCCGACGAGGAGCTCAAGTCGAAATCCATCCAGGAATTGCGCATCGTCTACATGAAAGACGAGCTTCGCAAGCGCGGTTTCACAGATGAACAACTGGGTGCCAGGCCGACGCTCGACGCCCTCGTGGGCGAGTACACGAAGCATGAACTGGCGGCGCGAAACCTCGACGACACGGCGGAGAACCGGCAGGCGGTCGCGCCGAAGATCCCGGGCGACTTCATCGATTCCCGCCTGCGAACGTTCGGCCAGGGATTCATTCCGGACTATTGGCGCGAACTCTATGTGTGGCTGTCGCAGCGCGACCTCGACAAGGCACCGGTGGACCGCCCGGCCTTCCTGTCGTGGTGGGACTACGGGCACTGGGCGATCTCGATCGGGAACCACCCGGCCGTCGCGGACAATTTCCAGTCAAATTTCGAGTTCGCGGGGCATTTCATCGCGGCGCAGAACGAGACGCACGCGGTGCAGCTTCTCGCGGCGAAGCAGGCTTCGCTCGTCGAGGCCCGCGAGCCTCTCCTCACAAAGGCCCAGGTAGTCGCCGACCTCAAGGCGGTCGGTGTCTCCGACAAGGCCGCCGCCGATGTCGATTGCTCCGACCCCGCGGTCATGGAGACGAACCAGGAGAACGTCTTCTGCAGGTGGGTCGGCTTCAAGCGCTACCAGAAGAACGCGACGGGCGGGATCGTGACGGACGCGGCAGGTAACAACGTCGTCGAGAACGTGCGCCCATTCGGGTTCGTCTCGGAAGCGGAACTGGACCTCGAGCGTAGCGTCACGCTACTCTCCTTGTTCGAGGCGAAGACGGGTAAGCACATCCGCTACTTCGCGGTGGACGTGAGGTTGTTCCCGTACGACAACCCGCAGACACCCTCGATCGACCAGACGTCGATCTTCTACGCGCCACTCACGTTGTCCGACCACAACCCCGACGATTACGTCGAGGCCGTAGGGCTAGGGCCACGCGACGCCTTCCACCCCGACGGCGAGTACACGACCGAGGAGATCAACGCCATACGGCGAGACATCACTCGGGCCCAGGATTTCCAGCTCAGCGGTTTCAAGTACAAGTACAAGGAGCCGTTCTTCGGCAGCATGTTCTACAAGGCGTACATCGGCACTCCGCCGTCTCCCGCCCCGACGCCCGAGAAGCCCGTCGATGGATCCTCCTTGCCGGGCCTCATCTATCCGGGCTTCGGCCTCAAGCATTTCCGCCTGGTCTTCGCCAACAGCGGCGTCCGCATGCTCCAATATTACCCGGGTGCAATAGGTGAAGGCGCGGTCACTGTGAACGGCGGTAGGGCGCTCCCGGACACGGCCGTCTCGGTGGCCGATGATGCCGGTACGCTCACCTATGCGCTTCTCGGGGGCGATTCCCGCGACCGGATAACTGTGCGCGACCTCAACGTCTTCCACGATCGTTCCCAATCCGATGCGCAAGGACGCTTCAGGGTCATCATGCCCTTCGCGACGACGGATGCCGGCGTCGAGATGAGGTTGTCCCGTGGTTCGGTCATCCTTGGCCGCTTCAACGTCTCGGTGTCGGTGGAAGAGGCCGAGAGGTCCGTCACGATAGACCCGGCCAGGTTGGTCTTCGACTTCGCGAACGGGAGCCTCGCGGGTTTCGTCTTCTACGACCGGGACAAGAACGGGGTCTACGATGTCGGAACGGACGACCCGCTGACCAACTACTCGATGTCCGTGGGCGGGGTCGCGCCGAACGTCACGGACGACGGGGCGTACTGGTACGACGACATGCTCCCGGGGACGGCCCAGATCTCGATCTTCCACTCTGCCTACATCGCCGTCGGGGAGCAGAGCGCGGACGTCGAGCCCGGAAAGCACGCCGTCCACAACGTCTCGATGGATCTGCGTTCTGTGACCTTCATCGGGAACCTCACGACACCAGACGGCACGAAGGTAGGGGACTCGACCATACAGTTCGCGCTCGATGCGAACGCGACGCGTAACACGGCGGAGAACCAGACCACCATCGTCCAGACGGACGGCTCCTACCAGACGTCGGTGAAGCCCGGCACGTACGTCGTGACCGCGAAGAAGACGCTCGAGGACGGGCGCAGGTTCGAACTTCGCGAGACGCTGGTCGTCGCCCCGGGCGAAGTCGGCCCGAACGGCGGCGCCGTGGTCCACGACTTCGTCATGACGCAATCCTTCGAATCGACCCCGCCTTAGGACCGGGGAAGACGTCGGGGCGGGCGCCGCCGCGACGCGATGGCGTCGCGGTACACGCGTAACGTCGAGTCGGCGATCGCGTCCCAATCGTAACGTTGCGACCGTTTCCTTCCCGCCTCGCCGAATCCCCTCGCCTTCGCTTCCGACAAGACGGTATCGATCGCCCTTGCGAGCCCGCCCACGTCGCCGTACTCGACGAGGAGACCCTCCACACCGTCGGTGACGACCTCGGGAATCCCCCCGACGCGCGTTGCCACCACCGGTTTTCCGGCGGCCATGGCCTCGAGGAGGACGATGCCGAACGCCTCGTACTCGGACGGGAGGACAAGTAGTTCGCACCCGGAAAGCGCCGATAGGAGGACATCCGCCTCGAGATGGCCCGGGATGTGGACGCGGTCGGCCGTCCCGAGTCTACTTGCCAGCGACAGGAGTTCCGGCGCGATGCCCTGGTCCTCGCCGGCGATGACGAGCGACACGCCGGCCGAGGCGATTCTCGAGTGCGCCTCGACCAGGGATCTGAGCCCTTTGTTGGAGGCGAGTCGCCCGATGTAAAGGACGTAGCGGCCCCCGACGGGAACGGTTTTTCGGAACAGGTTCCCCTCGGCGGGTCTACGAAACCGCGCGAGGTCGATGCCGTTTGGGACGCGGACAACGCGGTCGGAAAGAGACCGCGGGAAAGACATGAGCCGCTCCTCCTCGCCGGATACCGAGATTATCCGGTCGCAAGAGTTCCATACGAACGGGGCGACGAACCGGTCGAATACGGCCCTGAGCCTGCGACGGCGCGCCCCGAACTCCATGCTCCACGAAGGGTGGAAGTGTGGCGTGAACACGAAAGCGCGATCGGCCAAGCGGCTCCCGAAGGCGCCGGCGACCGTGTGGAGGTAACCGTAGCTGTGCGCATGCATGACGTCGAAACGACCCGCCTCGGCGACGGCCCGCCGGACCAATCCGGGGGAGACGACGTAATGGGCGTCACCGCCGAAGGTCATCGCGGGAAAGCGCGTGACGCGCACCCCGGAAGGGGCCACCTCCCCTGCCGCCGTCGGCCGACGCGTGAAGGGCACCTCCTTGTGAAGGTCCGTGGTGAGCACGCTCACCTCGTGGCCTCTTTCCAGAAAACGCTTCGAAAGCTCGGCGACGTGCGTCTCGACGCCGCCGGGGGCGGGAGGGAAACGGACGGCGAGTTGAAGGATCTTCATGCGCCTACTTGAGAGGTTTCACGGCCTTCTCAAGCTTATCCATCGCGAGTTCGATCTTTTCGACCGGCAGGGCATAGGAGAGGCGCAGGTGACCGGCCCCGTTCTTACCGAACGCGTTCCCCGGTGTCGTAACGACGCCCCCTTTGAGGATCGCGAGAGCGAGGTCCTTGTCGTCCATCTTGAAGCGGTGCTGGGGGAAGGCGTAGAACGCCCCCTGCGGCGTCAACGTCGAGAACCCGTCTATCGCGTTGAGTCGTTTCACGATGGCGTCCCGCCGCTTCCTGAACTCGGAGCGCATACTCTTCGTGAAGTCCTGCGGGCCCGTGAGGGCCGCGAGCCCCGCGTACTGGGTCGGCGTCGGGGGGCAGGCGACCATATGGTAGTTCATGCGTTTCACTAGGTCGGCCACTTCGGGGCTCGCAACGACGTAGCCAAGGCGCCAGCCGGTCATCGCGTAGGTCTTCGAGAAGGAGTTCACGTAGAGGACGTTTGGCAACCGGCCGAGCATCGTCTGGTGCCTCTCCTCGTAGACCAGGTGGTCGTAGGCCTCGTCGGTGATCACTAATATGTCGCGGTCCTCGAACAGGTCGATCAATTCGCGCGCGCACTTGTCCGTGAAAGCGCTTCCCGTCGGGTTCGAAGGCGAATTCAGGATGACCGCCTTCGTGCGCGGCGTGATTGCGCGTTCAAGTTCGGCCCGCTGCGGAAGGTAGCCGTTGGCGTGGCGCAACGCGTAACCGACGGGGATGCCCCCTGCTAGCCTCACGTGCGGGTCATAGAGCACGAAACCGGGGTCGGGGATCAAGACCTCGTCCCCGGGGTCGAGGATGACCTGCATGGTCGCAAAGAGCGCGGCGGTCGACCCGGTGGTCACGACCACGTTCTCCCGCGTCGCTCCAGGAAGATCCTTGCGGTGCCTCTCGGCCAGGGCGTCGCGCAGTTCCGGGATCCCCGCCGTCATGGAGTACTTGTTCTTCCCATCGTGGAGCGCCTTGCTGTATGCCTCCAAGACGAAATCGGGCGGGTTGAAATCCGGTTCACCGAGGCCGAGGCTGATCGCGTCCTTGGGGGCAAGTTCGAACATCTGGCGGATGCCGGACATGGCGATCCCCGCCATCCGCGCCGATGTCCAGTCGAGCGCGGCCCCGTGCCGGCGCCCCTCGGCCTCTGACGCGGCGCCCTTGTGGTCGCCCGTCTTTGAAACGCGCGTCATCAGGAGAACTCCGCTCAAAAATGGGTTCCTCGCAATTAAACACTTGCGTGACACCTCTTGGCATTGACCGTCCGCCCTGCGGCCGCTTTGCTTTTAGCCCGCACGGCGTTTTGCCCGCCGTGAAGACACGCCCCGCCGCGGCCCGCATCCGAAGACAGAGGGCGGCCCCGGAGTTCGTCATTTCGGCGAGGGCGGTCCTTCCCGCGGGCCTTTCTCCTTGCGAGATCGGGATATCCGACGGCCGCATCGTCGCGGTGGGAAAGCGCCTCCGATCCACGGCGCCCCGCCTCTCGATCCGCCGCGGCATATTGATGCCCGGGGCCGTCGACATGCACGTGCACTTTCGCGACCCCGGCTCGACCCACAAGGAGGACTTCGTTTCGGGCACCACGGCGGCCGCCTTCGGTGGCGTGACGTTCGTCGCCGACATGCCGAACAACGAAACGCCGGTGACAGATGCACGCGCCTACGCAAAGAAACAAGCGGCCGTCCGCGGCCGCGCAGCCGTCGACTACGGCCTTGTTGCCGGGTTGGACGACGCGCTCGAAGCGCTGCGTCTCGGGGCGGCGCCCGTTGCGTACAAGGCCTACCTCGGGCGAAGCACCGGTGGGCTCCTGTTGGCTTCCACTCAAGCCCTTCGACGTGCGGTGAAGCGCAGCGAACGCTCCGGTCGGCCGCTTATCGTCCACGCCGAGGCGGACACGTGCCTAGCAAAGTCGGATGGGACCCAGGAAAACCTTCGTGGGCATTCGTCGGCTCGTTCTCCCCGTTGCGAGGTCGAGGCGATCCAGCGCGTCGTCGCCGCGAGGCCTTCGGGCGTACATGTGGCCCACGTGACTTCCAGGCTTGCCTTGGCGGCAACGCGGGGCGCTGGCCTCACCCGCGAGGTGACGCCCCACCACCTCCTCCTCGACTTCAACTCCAAGAAGAGACCGGGTTCGCTTTGCAAGGTGAATCCGCCGCTACGCTCGCCGGCTGATCGCTCCGCCCTCATGTCGGCGTTACGCGGCGGCGGCGTGGAGGTGCTCGCCTCCGACCACGCCCCGCACACGCTCGCCGAGAAAGCTGCCGGGTTCAAGACGGCCCCGGCAGGCGTGCCCGGCGTGGAGACGATGGTGCCGCTCATGATGTCGCTCGTGAAGCGGGGAGGCCTTTCCATCAGGCGCCTCGCAGAGGCGTCTGCTTCGAACCCGGGTCGGATCCTGGGCATCCCGAAGGGCGCGATTGCGCCTGGTTTTGACGCGGACCTTGTGCTCTACGATCTCGCAGAGGAGCGGCGTATCGAGGCATCAGTATTGCATTCGAAATGCGGGTGGACGCCCTTTCAGGGCCGGCAGGCCGTCTTCCCGACGCGCGTCTGGTTACGAGGCGAAGAGGTCGTGACCGGGCCGGGACGATCGTCGGGTGCCCTTCGCGGCCGTGACTGGAGCGAAGCGCAAGCGTCCGATCGCCGATGAATGGTTCACGGGACGAATGCTCGGGGCCCTGTCCTTCGAACGTGGGGGGCGCTCTTCCCGGAGCCGTGCCGGTTCGGCACGACATTCGAGGACGGGTGTTTTCTCTTCGGGGAAGGACAAGGAAAAACATAAGTAAACACAAGTTCTCGAGGCGCCGATAATAATGCGGTCCGTCCCGTGTCGCGAGAGTGGTTTTTATCATCTCCAGCACGCTTCGGTCTTCCGTTTTGCCAGATAAAGCCGTAGCGAGGGGGGACGGGCCTTGCAATTGAAGGTCGCAATACCGAACAAGGGCCGCCTATCCGAGGCGTCCGTGGCGCTTCTCAACGCCGCCGGCGTGAAAGTCGATTACGTCAATGACCGGAGGCTCTTCGCCACGGCCCTGAACGAGGAGGTCATGGTCCTCTTCGTCCGCGCGGACGACATCCCCGAATTCGTGGCGGACGGGGTCGCCGACCTCGGCATCACCGGCTTCGACATCATAAGTGAGACCGGAAGACCCGTGGAGGTGGCTTTGGACCTCCGTTTCGGACGCTGCAAGCTCGTCGTCGCGGTGCCGGAGGACTCCAAGTATTCGACGATCGAGGACGTGCCGCCCGGGGTCCGTGTGGCCACGTCCTTCCCCAACCTCACGGCTCGCTATTTCAAGTCCCACTCTAAGAGCGTGCAGATCGTGTCGGTCTCCGGTGCGGCCGAGATAACGCCGCACATAGGGGTCGCCGACATCATCGCCGACCTCGTCTCGACCGGAAGCACCCTCAAGATGAACCATATGCGCCCCATCGCGACCATCCTCGATTCGACTGCCCGCGTCGTCGTCCGTAAGGACGCGCTCTCGGGGAAGGACTCGGAGCGCCTGCGGGAACTCATCTGGGCCCTCGAAAGTGTCGTCCGGGCCCGGGGCAAACGATACCTGATGGCCAACGTCCCGCGAGACAGGCTCTCGGACGTGCGCAAGATCCTTCCCGGCATCTCCGGCCCCACGATCGTCGACATCCTCGTCGACGGCCGGCAGGGCCCCATGGTCGCGGCCCACGCGGTCGTCGACGAGGACGAACTCTTCCGCGTCGTCTCGGACCTCAAGAAGATCGGGGCCGAGGGCATACTCGTCACGCCGATCGAGAGGCTGATGCCGTAGTGGGCCTTTTCAGCCGCATGGGCCGCTTGGACGGCATCTCCGTCGACGAGCGCCAGCGTCTACTTGCAAGATCGAAGGGGGACCTCGGGTCCTACGAGGGGCCGGCCCGGGAGATAATCGCGGCGGTGAGGGCCCGAGGCGACGCGGCGTTGTACGACCTCACTGAACGCTTCGACGGGGTGCGCCCCAAGACGATCGAGGTGCCGAAGGCGGAATGGGCCGCCGCGGAAAGACGCGTCCCCGACGAGGTCCGCCGCGCGCTTCGCTACGCGGCCAGGAACATCGCCGTCTTCCACGAAGCGCTCCTTCCGCGGTCGATGACGCTCCAGGTCGGGCAGGGGATTTCGGCTGGCCGAAGGGCCATGCCTCTTTCAAGCGTCGGTTGCTACGTTCCCGGTGGAAAGGCCGCCTACCCGTCCACCCTCCTCATGACGGTGGTCCCGGCCCGTGTGGCCGGCGTCCCCATGCGCGTCGTCGTCACGCCGCCCGGAAGCGACGGGCGCGTCTCCGACGTGACGCTCGCCGCCGCGAAGGTCGCGGGGGCGACACGCCTCTTCTCCATCGGAGGCGTCCAGGCGATCGCCGCGCTCGCGTACGGGACGGAGTCGGTGCCGCGGGTCGCCAAGATAGTCGGTCCGGGGAACAATTACGTGAACGCCGCGAAGCGCCTCGTCTACGGCGACGTGGGCCTGGATTCCCTTGCGGGTCCAAGCGAAGTCGTCGTGATCTGCGACGACACGGCCGATGCCAGGCTCGTGGCGTTGGAGCTTCTTGCGCAGGCCGAGCACGACGAGGCGGCGGCTTGTGTCGCGCTCACCACGAGCGCGCGCATGGCGAGCGCGGTGGAGGACGAGGTCGTAGCCCTCCTCAAAGAGCAGCCGCGGCGCGAGATCATCACGAAGGCACTGGAAAGGCACGGCGCGATACTGGTGGCAGCGAGCCTAACGGACGCGGTCTCCTTTGCCAACGAGTACGCGCCGGAACACGTGGTGATCTCCACCAAGGCGGCAAGAAAGGTGGCCGCGCGGCTCACCACAGCCGGTGCTATATTCCTCGGCGCCTCATGCGTCGCTTTCGGAGACTACGCGAGCGGGACAAACCACGTTCTCCCGACCGCCGGGTCGGCGCGGTTCGCCTCGGGCCTTTCCACAAGCGATTTCCTACGCTTCACCACGTGGCAGGACGTGCGTCCGCCGGGAAGCGCCGCGCTGGGAGCGGCCGCCGACACCCTTGCAAGCGTCGAGGGCCTCCACGCCCACGCGCAAGCCGCAAGGGCCCGGGCCGCGCCGGGGACGGCGTCCGCCCGCCCAAAGTCGCGCCCCACCCGCCGGGGCGGGAGCCGGCGACGATGAGCGGGACGTGGCTCGCGAGGCGGTCTCTCGCGCTCGCCAAGGCGTACGCGGAGGAACCTGGAGGTGGCGTCATCCTCAACAACAATTCCAATATCTTCCCCCCGAACCCCGCGATCGAAAAAGCCCTGCGTCTTGCCGACCCTGTGAAGCTCGCCGGTTACCCCAGCACCGATTCGCGTGACCTCAAGACGGCGCTTTCGAAGCGGTACGGCCTCTCGCCCGAAACGTTGGTCACGGCGAACGGCAGCAACGAGATAATAGACCTGGTCATCCGCGCCTTCACGGAGCCCGGCGACGCCGTCGTCTTCCACCCGCCGACTTTCGAGATGATAGAGGTCTTCGCCCGCGTGAACCTCGCAAGCCCCGTCGCCGTCCCGCTTTCTGCGGCATTCGACCTGGATGTCGAGGGACTCACGGCGGCGCAAGGAAAGGTCACCTTCATCCTGCGGCCGAACAACCCCACTGGCGCCGCGTTTCCCGCCCGCGAGGTCATGGAGATAGTGAAGGGGCTTGAAGGCCTCGTCGTCGTGGATGAGGCCTACATCGAATTCGCGGGACCGTCGCTCCTTGGCGACCTGGTCGACCGGGGAAACGCCCTTGTGCTTCGCACGTTCTCGAAGGCGTTCGGCCTTGCAGGTTTTCGTGTAGGTTGGGCCGCGGGGGCTCCACCCCTCATCGAGGCCATCGCGAAGGTCCGCGGGCCCTTCAAACTGAACGCCGTCTCGGAGATGGTGGCCGTGGCCGCGCTCGAGGACACCTCCTACGTCGACGGCGTCGTCGCCGAGGTCCGACGCCAACGGGCGATCCTCTGCAGCGGTGTGCGGGACATAGGCATCGAGGCATTCGACAGCGACGCGAACTTCGTCTTGATGAGGCCGCCGATGGACGCGCACGCGTTCGCCCGGGGCCTTGGAGAGCGGGGCCTTTCCATCAGGCGCTTCGACGCGCGGTTACGCGACTTCGTGAGGGTCAGCGTGGGACCGGCCGAGGTGACCAAGCTTTTCTTGGAGAAAGCCGCGGAGACGGTATCGGAGGCGCCGCGATGACGGTGCAAGTCGATCTCGTGAACTACGGCGTGGGTAACCTCCACAGTATCCGCAAGGCGCTCGAGACCGCCGGAGCCGTCGTCGACGTCCGCACACCCGACCAGGGGTTGACGGGGGACGCCGTCGTGCTTCCCGGTGTGGGGGCCTTTGGCGAGGCCGCAAGGCGGCTCGCCCCAATGCGAGACGAGCTCGTCGACCACGTACGAGTGGGCCGACCGCTCCTCGGGGTATGCCTCGGGCTCCAGCTCCTCTTCGAATCGAGCGACGAGTCGCCCGGGGCCGGCCTCGGTGTGATCAAGGGCCGTGTGCGCCGCCTCGAAAACAGCCGGCTTCCCCAGATAGGCTGGAACGAGGTGGCCTTGCAGCCGGACCCGCTCTGGCAGGGGTTCGAAACACGCACCCACGTCTATTTTGTCAACAGTTTCGCCCCCGTGCCCGAGGAAGACGTGGAGATCGCGAGTGCCGTCTGCGGCAAGCGGTTCACGGCAGCAGTGAGAAAGGTTAACGCATGGGGCGTGCAATTCCACCCCGAGAAGTCCTCCGTAAAGGGACTCTTGGTAGTGAAGAACTTCGTGCGACTCGCCGAGGGTATGAAGAAATGATGGTCATTCCAAGTATCGACATCCGCCAGGGGCGTTGCGTGCAGCTCGTCGGCGGCGACCCGTCGAAGGTAAAAGTCTCCATAGACGACGTGGAGGGCCAGGTCGAAAGATGGGCATCGACCGGCGCCAGCATGATCCACGTCATAGACCTCGACGCAGCGCTCGGGGCCGGGAGCAACTGGGACACTATCGCAAGGCTCGTGACGACGACCGATGTGCCGTTCCAGGTCGGCGGTGGGCTGCGCTCCGTGGAACTCATCCGGCGCGCTGTGGACGCGGGCGTCAAGCGCGTCATCGTGGGGACGAAGGCGATCAAGGACCAGAAGTGGCTCGAAAACGTCGCCGCCGAGTTCGGCGACAAGGTCGTCGTGGCTGTGGACGCAAGAGGCGGCGAGGTCGTGGTCTCGGGTTGGACGGAGGGGTCTGGTCTTCGCCTCGTCGACTACGCGCGCTCCATCGACAAACTTGGCCTGGGGGCGCTCTTCTTCACCGACGTCGACGGCGAAGGCAAACTCACGGGGATCAACGAACGGCTCGTGAAGACCCTGGTCGAGGCCGTCGAGACGCCCGTCATCGCCTCCGGGGGCATCAGCACCATGGACGACCTCTACATGCTCAAAGACCTCGGCGTCGACGGGGCGGTCATCGGCATGGCGCTTTACACGGGACGCATCGACCTACGTCAGGCCGTGAAGGAGCTTGAGTCGTAGATGGCCCGCATCGAACGCCGAACGCGCGAGACGACCATCGTGGCGAGCGTCAAGAAGGGGAAAGGCGTCGGGAAGGCGGACGTCCCGGAGGATTTCCTGAAGCACATGGTGGAGACGCTCGCCCGCTACAGCGGCTACGACATCGCTGTGACGGCCTCGGGCGATCTGCGCCACCACACGATCGAGGACGTGGCGATCTCGCTCGGGCGGGCCTTCCGCGAGGAGGTCGACGCGGACAACATCGAACGCATGGCCGCCGCGACCATCCCGATGGACGACGCGCTCGTCACCGTGGCCATCGACTTCGTCGACAGGCCGTTTTTCGTAGGCGAGCTTCCGGAGGACATCTACACGCACTTCTTCCGGAGCTTCGCGTTCGAGGCGAGGGTGACGCTTCACGTCGACGTGCGGCGCGGCACCGACAAGCACCACGTCATCGAGGCCGCGTTCAAGGGCCTTGGCAAGTGCATCGCCGCAGCGACCGCGAAGAGGCCGGGCGGGGTGTCGACCAAGGGGAAAGTGGCCGTGAAGGCGAGGAAGTGACCGCGCGATGCGTCCCCCCATGATGAAGCAACGCGTCGGGGGCCGCTGACTTGCTCAAGAAACGGATCATCCCCTGCCTCGATGTGAAGGACGGGGACGTCGTCAAAGGCGTACGGTTCGAGAAGTTGCAAAGCGTCGGCTCGCCCAAGGCGCTTGCGGTCGAGTACGAAAGGCAAGGTGGAGACGAGGTCGTCTTCCTGGACATCTCCGCTTCCGTCGAAGGGCGTAAGGCGACGCTTGACGTGGTGCGTAAGACAGCCGAGGATCTCTTCATCCCTCTCACCGTCGGCGGCGGGATCTCTACCGTCAACGACATCGAGGCCGCCCTCTCCGCTGGTGCCGACAAGGTGTCCATGAACACGGCAGCGGTGCGTAACCCTTCCATGATAACGGAGGCCGCCGAGCGTTTCGGGAGCCAATGCGTCGTCGTGGCGATAGACGCCAAACGGAAGGGCCGCTCGTGGGACGTCTTCACGCACGGCGGGTCGCGTAAGACCGACTTGGATGCGGTAATGTGGGCCAAGCGCGCAGCGCAGCTTGGCGCCGGCGAGATCCTCCTCACATCGATGGATCGGGACGGGACGACCGAAGGTTATGACCTGGACCTCACGCGCAAGGTCGTCGACGCCGTGCCGATCCCGGTGATCGCGTCCGGCGGCGCGGGGACGAACGAGCACATCCTCGAGGCCTTGACGGAAGGGAAGGCGGATGCGGCGCTTGCCGCAAGCATCTTCCACTACGGAACCTACACGGTGGGACATGTCAAGGCGTTCTGCGAGGATAACGGGGTTCCCATGAGGCCGTGAGATGGCTACCGGGAGGAAACGCGCGCGGCGATCCGGTCCGCGTCGGAGAAAGACCAAAACGACTTCGTCCTCCCCGCGGAGAATCGCCAAACCTTCTGACATCGACTTTGCCAAGGGCGATGGCCTCGTTCCCGTGGTGGTCCAGGACGTAACGACGCGCGAAGTACTCACTGTTGCGTACATGAACAAGGAGGCGCTGGCGAAGACCATCAAGACAGGCTTCATGCACTATTGGTCGCGTTCGCGCGGCGAACTTTGGAAGAAGGGCGAGACGTCCGGACACTACCAGCGCCTGAAGTCCTTGGCCCTTGACTGCGACGCCGACACATTGCTCGCGATCGTCGAGCAGGACGGTGTCGCCTGCCACGAAGGGACGTTCACGTGCTTCGAGCGGGAACTTCACGGAACTAAGGAATCGAGCCCGCTCATCGAACTGTGGGAGACGATCCTCGCCCGAAAGGAGGCGGATGCGTCCGAGTCGTACACGGCAAAACTGTACTCGGACCCGAACCTCATGTTGAAGAAGGTCGCGGAGGAGGCGAGCGAGGTGATCATGGCGTACAAGGACGGCAAGCGCGACGAGATGGTGCACGAGCTCGTGGACCTCTTGTATCATTCGATGGTCGTGGCGGGGAAGGCGGGGATAACACCCAAGGAGGTCATAGCAGAGATCCGTAAGCGGCGCCGGTAGCACACTTTCATAGCGATTGCGTATTCTCAAGATTTCATGAAATCACGAGGTTGTACTCGAGCGCTTCCTCGAATCGGCCCAAGCTCAGCACAATCCTTATAACACCGCAATCTCCCTGGCACATGGGGGCAATGAACCAACTGGGCGCCAGATGCGGACATCGCACCGTTCTGTTTGTTATCATTGTCCTACTAGCGGCACCGCTGCCAGGACTTCGGCCGGCCGCCGCCGAATCCGTCGCGGTCATGTCATCCAAATTGCCGCTCACTCTTCGAGACTCCACGACCGTCTTCACAGGCGATCGTTTTTGGCTCTTCGGAGGTTTCGGAGAAGGTTACCTGGGCGGGCTCGCAATGGACGGCGTCATAGAGTTCGACCCATTGACGAATTCGGCCATGAACCGGACCCCAAGGTTACCGTACCGCGTCTCCGCAGCCGGAAGCCTATGGGACGGAGAGGCCGCGTGGATATTCGGTGGCCGGAACCCGGATTCCCCTTACTACAATGAGAATAGGATCATCCATTATTCGGCCACCCAAGGGAGCTGGGCCATCGGCGCGCGGTTACCTTCGCGTGTTGCCGACATCACGGCCGTTTGGACTGGCTCGTACGGATTCCTGTTCGGCGGAAGCGGGGCGGGATCCAATTATCGAAGTATCTTGCGCTTCGATGCAAGGACTGAAGCGATTTCTACCATGGCCGCGGTCCTGCCCACCTACATGGAGGCACCGGCGGCCGCTTGGGATGGGCGCTATGTATACATCTTTTCGGGCCACCAGAGCGCCGATGGAATCTACAGGCCTCTGCGCTACGATCCGGCGACCGATAGCATTGCGGTCCTTAACGCCTCCCTGCCAAGTGATATGAGCGGGTACGTTGCAATTTGGGATGGTCAATTCATCGACATTTTTGGGGATCGGGTCGTCCGCTATGATCCCGCCACTGACGAAGCGACTCTCACTGATGAGCGACTTCCTACCATAGCAATCGGCGCCTCTGGGTCGTGGGATGGTCGGCACGCCTACATATTCGGGGGTCACGACCGGAACTGGGCGCCCACCGGCGCCATTGTGCGGTACACGCCGGCACAAAATGCCGCCGGCATCCTGGATGCACGGCTACCCATGGGTCGGGAGGACGCGGCCGCTCTTTGGGCGGGCGACCGGGCCCTGATTTTTGGGGGAAGGTGGAATTCATTCTTACTCAATGAGACCATTCAATACGACCCCGTGCGTAACATCGTGTCAAGTAAGATGCCAATCCCGCGTGAAGTGTATGGCGCGTCGGTCGTGTGGACGGGCGCCCACGCTTTCTTGTTTGCGGGGTCGCCAACCGGAACAAACGTTCTTCGGTACGAGCCCGAGACCGATGCATATCGAGCCATGAATGCCTCATTGCCGCCCTGCCTTTATGGGTCAAGCGCGGTTTGGACGGGCTCCGCGGCGTATATATTCGGAGGGTCCTGCGGTTGGGCAAGCAGTGCCATCCTGAGATACGATCCAGTCGCGGACACGGTTACCAGCGCAGGTTCTTCTTTGCCAACGGAGCGTACGGGCACCACAGCCTGGTGGGACGGTCGCTTCGTCTATGTGTTTGGCGGACGCACATTGGATCCGGCCTTCGGGAAAGTCATCTACCTTGATCAAATTGTCAAGTTCGACCCCGTTTCGGAATCCGTGTCAGTCCTCACGACACGCCTCCCGTCGGCGCGCTCCGACATGGCAAGCGCTGGCCCTTTGGGCGCCGTGGCCATATTTGGCGGACGGGGGGACGCCGGTAATCTCGGTGACGTCTTGATTTTCAAGAGCGGCGCCGAGACCATTTCGACCCGTCTCCCTCGCATCCCTGCCGGCCACTCATATGCCGCGTTCTATGATGGAAGAGATTTCTTTGTGGCCGGCGGAACCGATGACGTCACCACCAACGGCGTGCGACGCGCGTTCGCGGATATCCGGAAGTACTATGCATCGCCGGATCCGCCTTCGATTCTTGCTTTCCGCGGTCCGGGCGCTGGCCAAATACAATTGTCGTGGGGTGCGACGCAGTCTCCGTTCCCCATCACGGGGTACCGTGTCTTTCGAGGCAATTGGTCTGGCAACTACGCTCCAATCGCGGTGATTGGCGCAAACCTTTCATTCACTGATTCTAGTCTCCCGGAAAACACCACGTATTTCTATCGCTTGGCGGCGATTGGAGGTGGCGAGAGTGTTCCGGGGCCCCCCGCGTCATCTTCCACGTTTGGGCGCCCCTTGCAACCCGTCGGCCTATCGGCGACCGCGGGGCCCGCCCGAGGCCAGATTCGCCTGACATGGGCGGCGCCTTTCTCCAATGGTGGGACACCCATCGTTGCGTATGACATCTATCGGGGCCAAGATACGGAGTCGATGGAGCTCGTGGGAAACGTCACGACTACATCATTTGTGGACGGAGTTTTCGCCGACAATGAGACATGGGCATATGGCGTCACCGCGCGGAACATGGTTGGCGCGGGCGACATGGCCACGGCGGTGGGAGCAACGTTTGGCGTCCTCGCATCTCCTAGTTGGACCTCCGCGGCGCCCGGACCGCTGGGGGGCCAGGTCACGGTCACTTGGGGACCGGCCACCGACATTGGAAGAAATCTTGCGACAGGGTACAAGGTCTATGCTGGCAATACCGCAGGAAACCTCTCGCTTCGGGCCACTGTTGGAAACGTTTCTTCGTACGTCGCGACGGGATTTGGCCCAGGGCAAACGATGCACTTTGCGGTGGCTGGCGTCAATCCGGTGGGGGACGGCCCATTGGGGCCGATTGCGCAAGGGACGACGTTTCGCCTTCCGGATCCACCGACCAACCTTTCCGTGACGGCCGGACCTTCCGATGGGGAGTTCCAACTTTCTTGGACGGCCCCCGTTGATTCGGGCGGCGCTCCGGTATTCCAGTACAGGATTTACCGTTCAGCGTCACCGAGCGGTCCATTCGCTCTCGTGGCCGTCGTCGGGAACCAGACCTCAACCGTCCAATCGAATCTCCCTTCGAATACCACCTTCTATTATGGTATCGTTACCGTCACTACCGCCGGCGCAGGCGCCAGGGGGCCGGCAACGGGCGCAACCACCTTCGTTTCCCTTCCCGGCCCGCCAACCAACCTCATCGCTCGCCCAGGCACGGCGGTCGGGGAAGCCATCCTGACATGGAACCCACCCGCATCGGCCGGCGGCGGCGTGGTCCACGCGTATCGGGTATATGGCGGATCTGCCCCTGGCGGTGAATCGTTCATCGCAGAAATCGGGAACGCTCTCACGTTCACTGACGTTGGAAGACGGCTCGGCGCGTACACGTATCATGTGACGGCCGTCAACGAACGGGGCGAGGGCGGGCCATCGGGACAGGCACAAACCATAATCGTGGGTGAACCTTGACCGGTCACCGCCGGCCTAGAGCTTCTTCACAACGTCCTTTACTTCGTCGTAGTTCGGCTCGACGCCCGGGTCCTCGGTGACCCACTTGAAGCGGATGGTCCCGGTCTTGTCGATGACGAACACGCTGCGCTTGACCACGCCTTGGTGCCCGCCGACCAGGTTCTCGTAGATGCCAGCGTACTTGTGCGCGACCTCGCGGTTGTAATCGGAGAGGAGAGTGTGCTTGAGGTTGTTCTTCTCGGCGAAGCCTTTCAACGCGTGGAGGCTGTCTTGCGACATGCCGTAGACGACTGCATTGACTCCCTTGAAATCCGCCCAGCGGTCTGAAATCGCGCACATCTCCTTCGTGCAAGTCCCACTGAAAGCGAGCGGGAATATGGCGATGACCACCGGGTTCTTCCCGAAATTGCTTGAGAGCGTGTGGGCGGTCTTGTTCGAATCTGGCAGCGTGAAGTCGATGGCCTTCTGGTTCAGTTCGAGGGGCATGCTATCAGGTCCGATGAAGGCGGACGTCCCTTATCCCGGTTTCGTCGCAAAGGATACATCCGAAGGGCGCTTCCTCACACGTAATGAACAGGGTGGACGTTCCCCCGGACGGGAAAGCCCGCGGCGCCGGAACGGTCTCGAACACGATCTACGACCCCCGCTACGTCGCCGGGATCGCCCATTTCAACGCCCGCGAATTCTTCGAGTCGCATGAGGTGATCGAAGACTACTGGCGCGAGGTCAAGGGGAGCGAGAGGGTCTTTCTCCAAGGAGTCATACACGCGGCCGTGGCTCTCCTTCATTTCGAGCGCGGAAAACTTGGAAGCGCCATCAGCCAGTACGGGTTGAGCGTCAAGCGGCTGAGCCCCTATCGCCCGTCCTGCCTGGGCCTTGACGTCACCCGCTTCCAGCGCGAACTCGAAGCGGTCTTCTCGGAACTCCTTGAGAAAGGACCGGATTCGGGCGTGAAGCTCGATCGCGCGCGGATACCGACGATCCGGCTGGACCCGCCGCCCGCCCCATGAGGGACGGCGCTGTGGCTCTAACATGGGACAAGTTTTCCGTCCACGCTTTTGTGGGGCAGGGGCCCCACAAAAGGGTGGGAGGGAACGCCATCCCCCCAAAATAATTTTGGAGGCTATTAAGGGGCGAAGAAGTGGAGCGCCCCCTCCACTTCAATCTTGTGTGAAGCTCCGATAAACCTTGTCCCCGTGCAGCCGACCACGTGGGCGATCGCGTCCTTATCCGAAGTCGTCCACGTGTCTTGTGCGGTCCCCCATGGCCGTGTCGCGGCTTTCGCCCGTAGGACGCCCATCGGTTCGGATGCTGTTCAATACTCCTTTTATACCACGCTTTCGTTATATGCGGGCCGGTGCGGCCAATGGGGAAGGATAGCAAGCGTACGCTGACTCGCGAAGCGATCGTGGAACTGCTCGGCGGCCCGCAATCGTTCGAATTCTACGAGAAACTGGTGGAGCTCGACACCACCAACTATGAGGACCCAAAGACGGGGAAGGTCGAGAAGCGTAACCACGAAGAGGCGACGCACTACGTCGCCGAATACGCGAAGTCGCTCGGCCTTCCGGCCACGGTCTTCGACCCGATGAAGGACCCGGACATGAAGACCGAGGACTTCAAGGGGACCGCACGCCCGAACGTCGTCATCGACTACGAAGTGGGCGCCCGCGAGACCCTGCTCTTACTAGCCCACTACGACACGGTGCCCGTGCCGGCCCACCAAGCGAAGAAGTGGAGCTATCCGCCGCACAGACTCACTATCAAGAACGGGCGCATCTACGGCCGCGGCTCGAACGACGACAAGGGGAGCGGCGTGTGGGCGTCGATCCAGGCGCTGAAGGAGTTGAAGGCCCAGAACGTCCGCAACGTCAACATCCGCCTTTTCATCTGCTGCGACGAGGAGACCGGTTCGACGGGGGGGCTTCTTGCCATCATGAAAAAGGACAAGGCCCTGGAGAAGCGCGGCGAGCGGCCGATGCTCTACGGGCACCTGGCGATGCTTCCCGATGCCTCCCCGACGGTCATCGCGGGTTCGAGCGGCGTCGTCTTCAGCGACGTCATCGCGTCAACGCCGTGCGCTCCCGCGGCCTTCTTCCGGCTCGCCGAGAGGATCGCCGCGTTCCACGCGGTACGGTCCGGGAAACACTCGGTCCTTGACGCCGAGGACAGCGAGAAAGAGGGTGCGAAGAAGGTGCCGGGGCGGCTCACGGTCACCAAACTTGATTGGACGAGCAAGGCCGAAGGCCCGTTCACGCTCCTGTTGATCCATGCGGAGACGGATTCGCACAACACCATCGCCGAGGTCGTCACGGTGGAATACTCCGCCACGAAGGAGGGGCTGGAGGCTGCAAGGGCCGCGATCAAGGGCACGGGCCTCGCCTCCAAAGTGAAGTGGTTGGAGGAGAACAAGCACGGAGAGCGTCGCCACGGCAAGTTCGAGGTAACCGGCCAAGGCGGTCACGGTGGTTACCCTCACCGCTTCGACAACCCCGTGAACCACGCGCTTCCCATCCTCAAGGCCATCGCGCTCCTTCCCGGGACACCCGAAGGGACGGGAAGCCTCGGCGTGGACATGAGACTCGTCCCGGAGGAGGATCTTGCCGGGGGGATCAAGGAATACCAGGATCACTTCGAGGCTGCGAGGGCGGCGACCGAACCAAGCGCCAGGCTCCTCATGCCGACCGACCGTCAGAGACCAGGTTACTTCCTCCCGGCCACACACCCCGATGTAGAGATGCTCAAGCGCGCCTTCGACGCCGTCACCGGCGGCTCGACGCGCGTCATCGGGGAGTACGGCGGGACGGACGCGAGTTTCTTCACGGCGTTGAAGACACCGCTCGGAAAGCCCCTGGTCGCCCTCATGTTCGGGTCGATGGACGATGAGTCGAACATCCATTCGATAGATGAGAACGCGAAGCCGGAGCTGCTTCGCCAGAACGTCGATCTGCTGTTGTGGATCGCGAAGAACTGGAAAAACCACGAATGAGCGATCGACCCGCCTGGGTCAGTCCGTCCTTGATTTCGACAAGACGACGAGCGTCAGCATCGCAAGGCCCAGGATGATAAGGACGAGTCCTGCGCTTTGGAGCTCGACATAGACCTGATTGTCCGGCGGCAGGTCCGAGAGCCAGCGAAGCGCCGACGCCTCCGAGGTGATGGCTATCCCAACAAGAAGAGGCACGAAGCCGCGGCGGAACATGACGCGTTGCCTTCGCATGTGGACTATCGCTTGGCGCGTGGCGGTGGCGGAGCGGAAAGCGTAGCCGAACCCGAGTACGACAGCCACTATGACGAGGAATAGCGCGAAAAGCGTCGCCTCATCCATTATTCATTGGCCTCCTCGGCCATTTCGGAGGGCCGGGGCCGCGGCCACGGCGGCGACCATGTGGCCGAGGCCATCATGAAGACACCCGCGTAGATCAACGGGTACCCCGCGATGTTCACGAGTTCCTTCAAGGGGCTTTCAAGAAGTCCCGGGACTTGCGACGGGAACATGATGAGCATGCCGATTATCGATAGCAGTATCCCGAAACGGAACCGGCCCGGGTAACGTTCGATCGCGGCGAGACTCGCCTCGGCACGCGAGTCGGTGGCGAACGGGAGGGCGAGCGCCAGCATGATCGCCGCCATCCCGATGTTGAGAAACGTCAGGACGGCCCGTACGGGCAACGGCTCAAAGGTCACCATCGAAACACTCCCAGGCCCACGTCGCGCCCTCTCATGCCCCGGCCTTGAAGCGTTGTTCTCATCTCTTGAACCCTTCGAAACCTGGTGCCAGGTTTCAACCTTGGGCGAGCGCCGAGGCTCACCGGAGTACGGTGGCCACGTAGACGTCGGCCCGTTGGTTACGCGTGTCGGTCCAGAGGAACGTGGCGCCCAGCGTCGACGATGCGCCATGCCTGTAGTCGCCTAGGAATATCATGCCATTCTGGTGGTGGCTGTATTGCTCGTCGCTTGCCACGTCCGTGACGCGGATGTTCTTCGTGAACGTTGCGCCGCCGTCGCCCGAGGTCGCGAAGTAAGTGTGGAAGAGATGGTTTCCGGGATCGTCGCGCCGATCGTACCAAGAGACGTCCACCTCTCCGCGCGGCGAGACTGATATCGCCGGCATGAACTGGTCCTTCTCATTTCCAGGCGTGTCGTCGTTGACTCGCGCTGGCGCCGACCATGTTCCGCCGCCGTCGCGCGACACCGAGACGAAGACGTCCGATTCCCTGAACTCGCCGTCGGTGGCTGTGCCGTTTCCGTTCCACGCGACGTAGATCGAGCCCGCGAACGGTCCGGCGGTCCGGTCCACGGCCATGTTCGGCATCGGGAAGACGCGGAACGCGCTGCCGCGGAGGGCCCCCGGCACGGCATCGATCTTGAACATCTCGCGTGGCCTCGACCAGGTGCGGCCGGCGTCGGTGCTGCGGCTGATCCCGAATCCCAGGCCATCGTTGGTGAATGTGGTGCCTATCACGCTCACGCTGCCGTCGGCTCCGACGTCGACTTGCGGATAGTAGAGCGGCATGTTGTCGCCCGCGCCCGGCGCAGATTCCGTGTCGAGGAAGAAGTAGGGTTCCCACGTCTCGCCCGCGTCGCGGCTGACGGCCATCGCCGTGTGGCCTTGCGAAGCAGGCCCCTCGCCGGCGTTCCAGTCCCAAGTGAGGTAGAGCGTCTTGGCGTCGGGCGCCACCGTGAGCCACTGTTTGTCGTGCATGAGGCGCGGGCCGATGCGGCCCACCTCCTTGATGTCATCGCCAAGCCAGGTCTCGCCGCCGTCGCGGCTGATGGCCACGTACATGCCGGCGCACGTCCACGCGAAGTCGTTGATGCCGCCTTGCGGGAAGACGCCGCGGCCGGTCTTCGAGGCCGAGCCCGGGTCGCATTGGTAGCCCATCACCGAGTAGTAGGCCCTGCCGTCAGGGCCGAAGGCCACTACGGGGTCGGTCGCGCACCAATACTTTGAAAGGGGTGTGACGGGCTCGGTCGGGTCTTTGAGGCGCTTCCAGTTGGAGCCGGGCATGTTCCCGTTCTTCCAAGTGCGTCCACCGTCCTTTGTGACGTAGTACCCGTCCCACACGCATTGGCCGCCCGTGGCGTCCGGGTTGTAGTCCTTGGCGCCGGCGAGGATGTTCAAGGGGTCTCGCGGGTTGACGGCGATCGTGACTTCGTTGCCTTCGGTGTTCGTGACGGTCGCCCTGAAGTTGCAGACCTCGACGCCGCCCTCGTCGACGTAGCAGTCGAGCCGTGGCTCGATCTCGCTTCCCGGGCGGACGAGTGGGAGGTTCGAGAGGTCCGGCGATAGGAGGTCGATGGCTTGCAAGTCGATAGGCTCGCTCGACTGGGAGACGCATCCCGCGAGGACGGGTGCTGCGAGAAGCAGCCAGACCGCCGAGAACGTGCCCTTCCGCGTCACCTGGTTCGACCTCACCACGACCGTCGGATAAGTCGCCGGGACCTCTTATAAGGCTTGTTGAACGGAGGTTAGTCTTCTTCCTCATCGGCGTCGTGTTTTTCGGTGCCGTCGCCGTTCTGCATCGTCGTGTCCTTGGCGTCCCGCGGTCCCGGCCCGATGTCCGTCGGCGGCGCGGGCGGCCCCGTCTTCTGGAGCTTCGCGGCCTCCTCGATGTCCTCCTTCCCAAGGCGGGCGACGGCGATCACCTTGTCGCCTTCGTCCATCCGCATCACGATGACGCCCGCAGTGTTACGCCCTTGGACGGAGATGCTGTCGACGGGGATGCGGATGACCATCCCCTGCTCGCTCGTCGCGATTATCTCGTCGCCAGGCTTCACTTCGCGCACAGACACCACCTTGCCGTTGCGGTCCGTGGTCTTGATCGTGATGACGCCATAGGCCCCGCGGTTCGTCGTGCGGTACTCGGTTATCGCGGTCCTCTTCCCGTAGCCGTTCTCGGTGATCGTGAGGAGTTCCGTTTTCTCCTTCTCCTTCACAAGCGCCAACGAGACGACCTCGTCTTTGGGTTCGAGCTTCGCCCCATAGACGCCCGTCGCGGTGCGCCCCATGGGACGGACCTTCTCCTCGTGGAAGCGCACCGAGTCGCCGCCCGCCTTCGCGAGGACGACGTCGTAGGTCCCGTCCGTTATGCCGACGCCGATCAGCTCGTCGCCCTCCTCGAGGTTGATGGCCCGGATTCCGGTGACGCGGACGTTTCCAAACGCCGATAGTTCGGTCTTCTTCACGAGGCCGAGCCGGGTGGCGAAGAAGGCGAACCTGTTTTCGCTGAAATCGTCCACGGGGATCGCGGCCTGGACCTTCTCGCCCTCCTCGAGGCCTTCGAGGAGGTTCACGATCGCCTTGCCCTTGCTGTATCGGCTGCCTTCGGGGATCTTGTAGGCCTTGAGCCAGTACACTTTCCCTTTGTTCGTGAAGAAGAGGATGTACTTGTGCGTGGTCGTGACGAAGAGATCCACCACGTGGTCCTCGTCCTTGGTCTCCATCCCGATGAGGCCCTTGCCGCCTCTGTTCTGGCTCCTGTAATTGTCGAGCGTCAACCGTTTGATGTAGCCGGCGCCCGTGGTCGTGACGACGACCACCTCGTCCGGGATGAGGTCCTCGATGAAGATCTCCCCGCCCGTGTCGACGATCATGGTCCGGCGTGGGTCCGCGTACTTCTCGCGAAGCTCCTTCAGTTCCCCCACGATGATCTTCAAGACCTCCGCGCGGTCTTCGAGTATCTCCCTGTACCGTTGGATGTCCTTCTTGAGTTGGGCGAGTTCGTCCTTGACGCCTTGCACTTCGAGGCTCGTGAGCTTCGAAAGGCGCATCTCGAGGATGGCCTTCGCCTGTTCGCTTGAAAGTTGGAAACGCCCCATGAGACCGGCCTTCGCCGTCTCCGGGTCGCGGCTTTGCTTTATTGTGTCGATGACGGCGTCGATGTTCTCCAACGCTATCGTGAGGCCTTCGAGGATGTGGGAGCGCTCCTCCGCCTTTCGCAGCATGTACCTCGTGCGCCGGGTCACGACCTCGACGCGCTGCTCGACGTACTGGTCTATGAGCCCGCGAAGGGTGAGGACCTTCGGCTCATTCTTGACGAGGGCGAGGTTCAGGATGCCGAACGACGCCTCCATCTGCGTGTGAGCGAAGAGTTGGTTCAAGACGACGTCCGGGATGGCGTTACGCTTCAGTTCGACGACGACCCGCATGCCGTCCCTGTCCGATTCATCGCGAAGGTCCGAGATGTCCTCGATGCGCTTCTCCTTCACGAGCTCGGCTATGGTCTCAAGGAGTGTGGCCTTGTTGACCTGGTAGGGAAGTTCGGTGACGATGATCCTCGCCCTCCCCTCTTTCGTCTCTTCCATCTCCGCCTTCGCTCGGACCCGAATGATGCCGCGGCCCGTCGCGTAGGCCTCCTTGATGCCATGGCGGCCCTGGATGATGCCGCCTGTAGGGAAATCGGGGCCGGGCACTTTCGCCCAAAGCTCGTCGAAGGTGATGGCCGGTCTCTCCACGGTAGCGATTATCCCGTCAACGAGTTCGCCGAGGTTATGCGGCGGGATGTTCGTCGCCATGCCGACCGCTATCCCGCTCGAACCGTTCGCAAGCAGGTTCGGGAACTTGCCCGGAAGGACGAGCGGCTCCTTGAGCGAGGCGTCGAAATTGTCGGTGAAGTCCACTGTCTCGCTCTCGATGTCTTCCAGAAGTTCGCCGGCGACCTTCGTCATGCGGCATTCCGTGTAACGCATGGCCGCCGCGTTGTCGCCGTCGACGGACCCGAAGTTCCCTTGCCCGTCGACGAGCGGGTAGCGGAGCGAGAACTCCTGCGCCATGCGGACAAGCGATTCGTAGACCGCGGTGTCGCCGTGCGGGTGGTACTTTCCAAGCACCTCGCCGACGACGCGCGCGCTCTTTTTGTACGCCTTATCGGATGTGAGGCTCATCTCGTTCATCGCGTGGAGGATGCGCCGATGCACGGGCTTGAGGCCGTCGCGCGCGTCGGGAAGCGCCCTTCCGACGATGACCGACATCGCGTAATCGATGTACGACGTGTGCATCTCCGTTTCGAGGTTACGGTCCACGAGTTGTTCAGACATCTAGGACCTTCACCTCCTTCGCGTGCTCCATGATGTAGTCCTTCCTCGGCTGTACCTCGTCGCCCATGAGGATGTTGAAGAGCCTGTCCGCCTCGATCGCATCCTGGATCGTGACCTTCCCAAGGGTGCGCTTGTCAGGTTCCATCGTCGTTTCCCAAAGCTGCGTCGGGTTCATCTCACCAAGCCCCTTGTAGCGTTGGATGTTGACGCCATGGCCGCCCCACTCCGCAAGGAGAGCGTCCTTCTCCGCGTCGCTGTAGACGTAGCGCTCCTGTTTTCCTTTCCACAAGCGATAGAGGGGCGGTTGCGCGATGAACACGTGGCCGTTCTCGACGAGCGGGCGCATGTAGCGGAAGAAGAACGTGAGGAGAAGCGTCCGGATGTGTGCGCCGTCGACGTCCGCATCCGTCATGATGATGATCTTGTGGTAGCGGATCTTCGAAAGGTCGAAATCATCGGTCGCTGGCCCATCGGCCGCCGCCTCCTTTTCGCCCTCCTCCGCCCCGGCAAGCAGGTGCGGCGAACCGATGCCGCCGCCGATCGCCGTGACGAGCGTCTGGATCTCATTGTTCTTCAGGATCTTGTCGAGGCGCGCCTTCTCCACGTTCAGGATCTTGCCCTTGAGTGGGAGTATCGCCTGGAACTCACGGTTACGGCCTTGCTTTGCCGAACCGCCTGCGCTGTCCCCCTCGACGATGAATATCTCCGATTTCGCCGGGTCCTTTTCGCTGCAGTCTGCGAGTTTGCCCGGGAGGCTCCCGGAGTCGAAGAGGCCCTTCCTTCGTATGAGTTCACGGGCCTTGCGCGCGGCATCGCGCGCCCGCGCCGCCTGCACGGCCTTGCCGATTATCACCTGGGCGATCCGCGGGTTCTCCTCCAGGAAACTGCCGAGCCGTTCGTTCACGAGCGATTCGACGATGCCCTTCGTCTCGGAATTGCCGAGCTTCGTCTTCGTCTGGCCTTCGAACTGCGGGTCGGGCACCTTCACGCTCACGATCGCCGTGAGGCCTTCGCGCACATCCTCGCCGGTCAGCGCCTCCTCGTCCTTCTTCAGGACCTTGTTCTTGAACGCGTAATCGTTCAACGTGCGCGTCAACGCCGCACGGAACCCCACGAGGTGCGACCCGCCTTCGATGGTGTTTATCGCATTGGCGAAGCTCAAGAGCGCTTCCGAATACGTGTCGCTGTACTGGAGCGCCACTTCCACGTGAGTGCCTTCGCGGTCGCTCTCGAAGTAGATCGGCGCCGGATGGAGCGCGTTCTTCCCCTTGGTGAGGTATTGTACAAACTCGGCGATGCCGCCCTCGTAATGGTAATGCTCCGCGCGATCCGCCTGCTTGATGGTGATCTTGAGGCCCTTGTTCAGGAAAGCGAGTTCGCGTAGCCGGGTCGCGAGGGTCTCGAAGTTGAAGACGCGCTCGGGGAAGATCTCGGCGTCCGGCATGAAGCGCACGAGTGTCCCGGTCCCTTCGACCTCCCCGACGACTTTCACCTCGGTCTTCGGGATGCCCTTTTCGTACCGTTGGAACCAGAGCTTGCTCCCACGGCGGACGTAGACCTCAAGCCATTCAGAGAGGCCGCAGACGACGGATACGCCTACGCCGTGGAGGCCACCCGAAACCTTGTACGCCTTGTGGTCGAATTTGCCGCCGGCGTGAAGGACTGTCATCACGATCTCGAGGCCCGGTTTCCCGTGCTTCGGGTGGATCTCCGTCGGGATGCCTCTCCCGTCGTCGTCGACGCTCACGGAGCCGTCCGCGTGGAGTTCCACAACTATCTCTGTGCAGAATCCTGCTAGTGCTTCGTCGATCGAGTTGTCGACCACCTCGTACACGAGATGGTGGAGGCCCCGGACATCGGTGGAACCGATGTACATGGCGGGGCGTTTACGCACCGCCGAGAGCCCTTCCAGGACTTGGATATCGGTGACTTGGTAGATGTCTTTCCCACTCTGTGCGACTGACTTTTTTGCCATGAAAACCGGTCCCGAATCCCGTAGAATAGATTTATATACCGAGAGGTGGTATTTTATGCGATGGAATGGCGTCGGGCATTTATAAGGGTTCCGCATGAATGAAGGGGGCCCACAGCCCGGTAATCAACGAGGCGCGAAAAAACGCCCATTGGTCCTCGATTCGTCGGCCATCATGTCCGGCAAACCCGTGTCCTCCGAAATGGTCCTTTACGCTCCGCCGTCCGTCATCACGGAATTCAATGTCGGGGGCCGCTCAAGACGCAATCTGGACTACCTACTCGAAGCTGGACTTCGCGTGATCGACCCGAAACCAAAGACCGTCGTCGAAGTGGAGGAAGTCGCAACACAGACGGGCGATTATCACCGGTTGTCGAAGACGGACATGGACGTGATAGCCCTCGCCAAGGACGTGGGGGGCGTCATCGTGACCGACGATTACTCCATACAGAACGTCGCGGCGACGATAAAACTCCCGTTCGAAGCGGCGGGGCACGAGGCCGGCATCACCGAGGTCCTGAAGTGGGAATACCGCTGCCGCGGATGCGGGAAGAAGTATGCGGACGGGGCGAAGAAGGACTGTGACGTGTGCGGGTCAGAGATCAAGGCCGTGAAGGCGAAGTAGGTACAAGTGCGTACTTGCGCGTTCGACCGGTCGAACGTTATTTGAGGACCACGGACTTGTTTTTCCACATCCAGGGTAACCCTAAGCGGGGGTATCCGAGCCTGGAAAAGGAGCAGGGCTTAGGACCCTGTCGCGAAGGCGTTCGCAGGTTCAAATCCTGCCCCCCGCATTTTTCGACCGAGCGTCAGCGAGGGAGAAAAATGCGGCAAGATGACGAAGGCCCAGGGGGCCGGAGTCATCGCGGCCGCATCCTTTCGACTCTTTGCATCGGTCGCTGACCGCCACCATTATGCCGCTCCGCGCTCTTCGATTTCACGGAGTCACGCAGAATGGGCCCCTGGGGATTCAACTGGTTCGGCATGTTGCTAGTGATTGTCGGCGTCGCCTTCCTCCTGAGTAACCTCGGATACTTCCCCATCCGTTGGGACCTCATCTGGCCCGTTTTCATCATCATGATCGGCCTCGGGATGCTCTTCGGCGGGCGCCGGCGCATGTGGATGTGGCGGGATTGGGACGAACGGCCGCGCAATCCGCCGCCGCCTTAGGGTCCACACAGCGATATGTTTCAGGGCACCCAAACTTTTATGAGGCGCGCCTTCATCCCCAAGACCCAGCAAGTCACTTCTTCTCGACAAGTCCTGGATGAGAGGAAGCCACTCAATCGTTCGCGCGTGGGGAACGGCGCCGGGCGACGCGACGCCAACAGACCTTATTCCCAGCCGGGTGGGGTCTCGTGGACTCGTTGTCGCTCGTCCACTCGCCCCAAGCCGGCGAGAATGATTGGGTCAAGCACCAGTGGCGACGGACAAGTCGCGGGGTGGGGTCTCGTGGACTCCGCCTTCGGCTACGTCCACTCACCCCTCCCCGCTGGTGGGAAAAGTTGGGGTGACCACCAGCGGGGTGGGGTAGCCAGGAAATCCCGACGGGCTCATAACCCGTAGATCAATGGTTCAAATCCATTCCCCGCTACTGAGCCGAAAGTCGGCGAAGTCAGGGGAATGTGTCGCGTTATCCATTCCCCGCTATCGAGCAACAAGGTTGCGAGATGAGGGGAAGGGCGCCTCAGCGCCATTCCCCGCTACTCAGAACGAAGATGCGCTTTGAACCATGGGCGCCGCTACGAACCATTGTTGTTGAGGGGGCGAGCAGAGAATTTGGACCTCCTTCAGTTCATAGCGAGACCGCGAAACGAATCACGAAGACGCCGGTCCCGGAGCGGAAGTTATAAGTAGATTGACAATTACATACAATTGCTGGCAATTGTATGCCCACCACGATCACAGTCGAACCCGAAGTCAAGGAGGAACTCGATCAAATACGGCCCGAGACTCTGACGTGGGGCCAATTCCTTCATGCGCTCGGTCGCAGCGTAGACCCGGAGCGGTTGGAGCGCGAGTTTCAATCATTCTACGCGGCAGAGTATCAGGAAGCGGCCCGCCTCGCCAAGGAGCGCTACGAAGCCGCCCAGCGGGATCCTGATTCGTTGCTGAGCGCGACCGAAGCACGTAAGCGCGTGCGGGCGCTACGGGGCCGCAAGTGAAGCCTTGGTCAGGCAGTGCCCACTGACGCCGAAAGAACCACGCTACGAGGTCAAGTACACGCAAGAGGCGCTTCCTGAGTTCGCCGAACACGCCGACTATGAGAGGCTCATGAACGAGATCGAGTCCGTCCTCGCCGTCGATCCATTCGATCCGCCAGGCCACCGCAGCGAGAAAGTGGAGGGGTCGCCACCGTTGCGGCGGTATCGGCCACATGCGGACAATGATTCACGGGTGTTCTACGCGGTCGAGGGAAGCGAGGTTTGGATTCTAGGGTTTCATGCACGCAAGACGGCGTATAGGCCGGCGAACTTCAGAGCGGCGTTGGGAAGGTTGAGGCGGGCGGGTGGGGAGTCCCGAGGCTAGAAACAGAGCTGGCACGACCCTTGGATTCTGGTGGAATCGGGAAACTCTTAGGTCCTCCGACGTCATACATACCAGCGCGGTACTGCCATGGCCCACGACGAACCTCCTCGGATAAACTGGCGCCTACTCGGGCCGCAGCGACGCGTTCCATCAACTGCTGCTCAAAGGTCTAGTCAATGCCCGAAAACGTCCCGGCGCATTGTGGGCAAGATGCGTTGTTCCATATGCGGTGGGGGTTTCAGGGGGAAACAAGATTTAGACGATCATGTGCTCGCTTGTCACGTTCGAATCGGACCGCCGGTTCTGGATACCGCGCCTCCCGCAGCCGGTACAGCCATCGCGATTCGAAACGTCACGGATGCCGCCATCCTGAGTCTGTACGAAATAGCTGAAACCCGGGCCGAGCTATCGACCAACGCGGTTCTCGAACGACTCGTCGCAACAATCGAAGGGGGCTGGGCCGTCCCCGTTCCGCTCGGCAAGAAGGTGATTTCAGCGACCATCGATCTTCCCCCCTGCGAAATCTTAGGTGTGACCGCATGCCACCAATTTCGTGCAACTCTAATCTTGGCTGGAGGGCGCGGCCCTGAGGTGACGCGGTCTCGTTCGGATCCTTGGAGCTTGGACGGGGGCTACGCCATAGAGGGCGCGGTAGGGCGCCCAACGCCGGCCGCAAACCAAGCTCCCACGATTCCTGTGGAAACGTTGGGCCGCCTCGCGGAAAGCGGAGTGGTCGCGGCGCCCCTCCCGGACACGCTCCGGTTTCAGTGGCGCGGGGTCGCGTATTCTCCCGAGGTCTACGACGACCCGCCGCCCGAGGTGATGTGGGGCCAGCTGTTGCGGGCAATATCTAGCGGCTGGGCACCGCCGGATACAGCTGGAATCGGGAATGCCGCCGGCAAGATGGAAATCACTCGGTTTCCGACGAATGACGGTCGAAACCAGTACCACTTGCGGGCAACGGTCATTAGGAAAGGAGGAGGTTCCGGCAAGACCCTCTACAGTTTGACCGAACCGTGGGTCCACTGACGAGTGCCGGGCGTGCGCCCAGAATCGAAAGATTGACTTACTACGCCTGGCTTGAAAATGCGGCTTGCCGACGACCAATCCCGAACCACCGCCTCGCGACGCTGATTTGGTCCAGTTGAAGGAACATATGAAGAACCTGCTCTCCAGCTACGGTTCAGGATATGCTACGTCGCCTACCGCAGGTCCCGTGTACCTTGCGGCCATAGACACGACCGCTCAACTGATCGCCGCCGAGACAATCGCAGAAGCCGTCACCAGGGCCGACGAGAACGCGCAGGCGCTCCAGAAGCGGGCCGAACGGGCGACGTGGGTTCTTGCGGTCGCTACAATCGTCCTGGCTGTTTCCACGATCGGGCTCTTCCTAGCGGCGCTCGTGCCACGCGCCTGAAAGTCGCAAGCAGAACGCGTCACAAGAAGCCGTGTTTGTCCGCAACGTTCTTTTCGGGACTCTGCCTTCTCCGAGTTGATGCTTCGCCGGGATCCCAAGGCCAGGCTCGTCACTAAAAGGATTCCCTTTGTCGGAGGAAACTACGCCTACATGTTTGAGTGCGGGAAAATCTTCCGTAAGATATCCAATATCGAAGGCGACAAGATTCTCGAAGACTCGGAACAGCGCGCCGTGCTCGTGGCCAGCTATGAAGGACGAACATGGTGGCTTTTGAAGGGTGCGTTCTTCGTAACGTCAGAACTGCTCACGGCCGACGAAGCCACCGTCCTTATCGTCGAGAGGCTTCTCAAGGCCCAACGCCGCATAGACCGGGCCGCCGCGTATGTGGCTACACAAGGTGAACCGGCCGAAAAACGTGAACCAATCCCGCAAGCCGTCAAGGAGGTCGTGTGGACCCGAGATCATGGTCGATGCGTCCAGTGTGGAAGCCAGGAGCGGATAGAATTCGACCACATCATTCCGCTTTCCAAGGGGGGCGCGAACACGGCCCGTAATCTTCAACTTCTGTGTGAAGGGTGCAACAGGGAGAAAGGAGCCAATATTGCCTAATTCACCACGGTAACGGATGAAACGGGTAGGGAGGTCGGACCAGCGATCCAGCTCAAAGGCATTGATTATTGACAACTTGGCCGGGGCCCATAAGACGAATTCGCTCGGGGTGCGTCGCTTGATCTCGTGACACCTTGTGGTGGCCTCCGGTGGACCGGGCGCGATGCCTTACTATCACGCGGCCGCTGAATAAATCTTGTCGACATACGAGATGCATTGGGGCAAAGGATGCAGCCAACCTCGGAAAAAGAGGGGAAGCCTCCCCCCGAGAAGGGCACCAAATGGAGGGAAGACCGCTCGTCATCCATTCCCCGCTACTGAGCCGAAAGTCGGCGAAGTCAGGGGAATGGCGTAGCCATTCCTCGCAATGCACGACCTGAGCCCAGCGAAGGTCGGGCACGAGATGACGAAAGCCACCGAGGTCGGCGACGGAAATCGCCGAACCGGGCGATTTGTTGTTTATCATCCATTCCCCGCTACTTTCCTTCCCCCCGTGCCCTCCTCTCCACTTCCTCGTCCATCCAATGCGTTATGCTTCGTCTGGCAAGTTGCACGTCCGCCCGCACCGCCTTGACGCCTTGCATCTTCGCGAAGTGGTCGCGCCTCTTGTCTAGTTCCAACATGCTTTCGATCACCCCGCTCACCCTCGAGGCGGGGCCTTCGAAGCTCGAGAACACTAGGCCGGGAAGTTCCTTGAGTTCTCCGTCCACGGCGGAGCGTGCCTTCGTGTCGCCGTACTCGACGCCCATGTGGAACATGACGCCCGAATCGACTTTCAATGGGCCCGTGATGACGCTGAGGATCACTGCGCGTCCTGCCGTGAGCGCGTCCACGCGGCGTCGAAGGGTCCTCTCGGAGAGCCCTATCTCCTCTGCGATCTCGTCGTACGGTCGCCGCGCTCCACGGCGCAGGGCCGCGATTATCTTCCAATCGGTCTCGCTAGGTTCGATCGTCGCGGGCGGGCACGTGACGCTCGCACGGGACGCAGGGGGGCCGGTGATGTTGGCGAGTAGGGCCAGTTGGCGCTCGAAGGCGGCGCCGGACGGGTTGAAGAAGACGACGGCGGGTCCAGCGACGTAGTACTCGAAGAGCCACTTGGCCCCATCGGCCATCATGAGCGCGTCGTGGACTTTCTCCTTGGAAGCGGGATCGGGGCGCGGGAATTCCACTCGCGTCATCAGCCGACCGAGGAGTCCCGGATTCACGACCACCTCCCAACCCTCGATAAGGCCGCTCTCCTGCATCCGAAGGATCCTTGCCCGAACCGTCTCCTCGTCGACTCCCAGATCGCGGGCGATGTCGGCGAAGGATACCCGCACGTTCCACTGGAAGATGTTCGGGTGCCCCAGGGTTCGCATGATCCCGGCGTCGAGCGTGTCCACTTTCACAGGGGCTCGAAGGAAAACCGGCCACGGACCGGATAAGATTGTCGCTTCCCGGGTAATGGCCAGGGGCGGCCTTACGTGAGGGCCGACCCTCGTAGGGTCATGCGCGTTGGTGCCTGGTCCGAGGATTCCCCGCTCGCCGACATGCTCGGCGACGGGAAGGCACGCCGCGCAAAAAAATGGAGAAGACGCGAATGAAACAGGAGACGAGATTTGCCGTGGTCACGCTTGTGTTTGCGATCGTTGGGCTGGCGGTTGGCCCGAACACGCCGATCGGGGAAGCGATCTGGGGGAGTGCCGCTGAAGAGGCGGGCGCCGGGCCCACGGGTAACGAGTTGGCGTTCCTCATAGGCGTCTCGATCGTGCAGGCGATCGCCTTCGGCTTTGGGGTTGCCTTCCTTGCCTTCGGAGCTGGCGTGGTCCGGCAGCTCGGCGGTTCCCCGGGACTCGCGACGGCCGCGCACCTTGCGATTTCGTGGTCCCTCATTTCGTGGGTGCCCCACTCGGCGATGCACATGACGACGGGGCCGGACATGTCGAAACTGATCTTGACCGAATACGTGTTCCACGTGACGTTGATCCTCGGTGGCGCGGTCCTGGCATGGTACTTCTGGTCGCTTTCCAGACTCGACACGACCACAAAGGTGGCGGGGCGAGCGGGTTCCTCGATCGAAGCGTGAGCCGGGCCACGGAGGTCGTCCCCGCAAGCCTCCGACCCCGCTGTCTCCGTGGGGGATCCGAGGCCCCTGAATCTCGCGCCTTCCTCACGGCGGCATCCACATTCGCCAGCGTCAAATATGACGCTGTCGATCGACAAGGCGTGAAGGACTGGTTCGGCCCGCTTGTTAGCTTTTTGTTTTTGACGTCCGGGTGCGTCCAGATGGGGCCAGACAGTCCTTACGAAGGCAGCTCCCCGTCTGGAGACCCGACGGATCGCGGCCCTTCCACGGGTGGACCCGATAACGGCTCAGGCGGGTTCCAGAATGGGTCCAAGAACCTCTCGGGGGGCCTGGGAGACGACGCGTCCGACGCTACGGGCGATGGCAGCGGTTCGACAGACGGCTCCGGCACAGGTGACGCTGGCGCGAACGCCACAGGGGATGACGAAGTCGACCATGGAAACGTGCCGCATGCTGGAAACGCATCCGACGAGGGCAACGTGTCAGGCGGTGGCGGCGGCCCCCGCCTGATTCCGCTAAACGATTTCCGCAACGAACCCGAGATCCCGTCGACACTGGAGCGGGCACGTCTTCCGGATTGCGCCGGTCGCCGGTTCTTGACCACACCGGTCGACCTCGCCGTGCTCATCGACATCACGCCGCGTGGCGAGATATCGCCTCCCGGCCACACGTTCCCCACCGACCACGCGTTCCTTCACCTCTCGCCGGGCGGAGCGACGACGGCGACACAACCGCTTTTCGCGCCCGCCAACGTGACGCTCACCCTCATCACGTTCTCACACGGCATCACGCAAGACCCGGTCGACTACACGCTCTGGTTCGCGCTATGCAAGGACGTGATCGGTTACTACAACCACGTGAAGGAGATCAGCTCCGACTTGCAGAAAATCGTCGACGGCGGCGAATGCATGTTCCAGGGCGAGGAGAAGACGGGCCGTTGCAACATCCGCGCGTTCGAAAACATCACCGACGCGACGACGCTTGGCCGCGTGGGCCGGCTCCAGGGGAACTTCGATTTCGGGCTGTTCGACCTCAGGAGGCCGCTCACGTTCGCTAACGCGTCTCGTTACAGCACCCGGACACTTTTTATCCAGTGCGCTTTCGAGTATTACGACGACGCGACGAGAGATCGTTTCTTCGCCCTGATCGACCGGGACGATGAGGCGCAGTGCGGAAAGACCGACTTCGACCTCATGGGCACGCTTCGTGGCAATTGGTTCCATGAGAACGCGACCGATTCCATTGTCCAGTGGGACCGCCACCTCGCCTTCGTCCCTGACAACGAGGCTCCATCGACTCAAATCGTCTCGATAGCCGGTGTGTTCCGCTCTTTTGCAAAGCTCGAATTCTCACCCGTCCCCACGGGGCTTATAAACCAACGTTTCGAGGATGTGAGGCAGGATGGTCTGGTCCGCTGCTACCACGGACCCGATTACGCGGGAAAGATCCTGGTCGAGCTTCTTGGACCATCGCGGCTACGCATCGAACACAATGATGGTTCCTGCGGTGGATCCGAGACCTTCCAAGCGCCCGCGTTCTACGTTCGGTGAGCGTTTGTGGGGCGGGGCGCACCGTTCACTTCCCCGGGTCGGGGGCCGCGCCGGGTCGCATTTCCAGGTGGAGTCCCTCTTTGGACGGCGTCGTATCCTTGGCCGACGTTTTTTGTCGCGCCCCCAAGAAAACCATTACGGCAGCCAAAGTCAAGACGCTCGCGACGAAGAATGCTGCTCCCGGGAAATGGAAGGGCGCATCGCTTCTTGAGAAAGTCCCGAACAATTCGGCCATGACCAATGGGCCGACTATCGCCGCGAGGCTGAAAAGGCTCGCGTTGGCGCCTTGTAACTCACCTTGCGACGTTGGCGGGATCTCCTTCGACATCATCGCGTTCATGCCTGGCATCACCAACCCTGCGAGAAACCACGTCGAGAGCCAGGCGAACATCATCCACCCGGCGGTCGCGAAAGCGAAACCCATGAATCCGATGGAGCCGGCGATGAGGCCGATGAGGACGGTGCGCCGTTCACCCAAGCGCGGCATGAGCGCCTTGGGAAGCGTCGCCTGGCTCACGGCCATTATCACTCCGACGAACGCCAGCGAGTAGCCGACGAGTGTCACCGACCATTCGAAGCGTTGCATCGTGTAGAATGCCCACGTAGCAGGATACACTTGTCCGGCGAGGGCCCAGAGGAAAAGCGCTGCGGCGAGGCCGAAGACCTGGGGGAACCTACGCAGTTGGATGAGAGCTCCAAGGGGGTTCGCTCTTTTCCAGGAGAAAAGTCGCCGTCTGTCCTTCGGCAGGCTCTCTCTTAGCACCAAGAACCCGAAGGCACAATTGGCAAACGCAAGCGCCGCCGCGGCAAAGAACGGCGCCCGTGTCCCGAACTGGCCGAGGAGCCCACCCAACGCCGGGCCCAGGATGAACCCTATGCCGAAGGCCGCCCCGACCATGCCGAAGTTCTGCGTCCGTTTCTTCGGTGGGCTCGAATCAGCGATGTACGCGTACGCCGTTGTGTAGGCGGCGCCAGGAATCCCGGCGAGGATGCGACCGAGGAACAACCACAAGAGGCTCGGCGCGACACCCATGATGAGGTAGTCGATCCCGAAAGCAAGAAGTGAGACGAGAAGCACGGGCCGCCGTCCGAACCGGTCGCTAAGGTTCCCGAGTACTGGAGCGCAGACGAATTGGACCGCCGCGAAGGAGAAGAAGAGCCAACCCCCGTAGATCGCCGCCTGGCTCAGGCCCTCCCCGGTGAGTTCGAGGATGAGGCCGGGGGTCACCGGGATGATGATGCCGAAGCCGATGGCATCGATGAGGACGGTGAGGACGACGAAGGTGATGGCGGCATTGCCTTCCCCAGGTGGTCTTGAAGCCACGGTCGGGGCGATTGCCTCCCTCGATATAATAGCATCGCGCGGCCCCCCGCGACCTGGGCCGCGTCGCGGGCACAGGGTTTCATCGTCGTCGACCGGCCGTTCAACCGTTCCTATGTCAGCTTCTTGAACTTCCAGACGGCGATCGTCCCGAAGACGGCGATTATCCCGACGCCCCAAAGGACCGTGAACATGGGAGCGCCACCCACCGGGGTCCCGAGCGAGTAGGCCCGCACCGCGTTGGCGGCGAGCGTGATGGGGTTGTTCCCGGCAAAGGCCTGCAACCACGCCGGCATGGACTCGACGGGGACGAAGACGCTGCTTGCGAAGATCACCGGAAACAGCGCCGTGAACCCGGCGGCCTCGGTGGCCTGCGGACTCCGGACGAAGAGCCCTATCGTCGCCGCCACCCATGAGAATGCGAACGCAAGGAGGATCGTGAGCCCGATCGCCGGTGCCACGTCCCCCGGAGCGCCCTGGAAGCGGTAGCCTATGAGGTAACCGACGCCGGCCATGATGAATATCGCGAGCGTGTTCCAGAGCGTGTCCGTGAGGGTGCGCGCCGCGAGGACCGTCGCTCGCGAGATCGGAAGCGATCGGTAGCGGTCCATGATCCCGGTCTGTAGGTCCTCGGCAAGTTTGATCCCCGTGCCCATCGCCCCGAAGACCACTGTCTGGACGACTATTCCGGGGATGAGGAAATTGATGTAATCGCCGTTCGGCGTGTCTATGGCGCCGCCGAAGACATACGCGAAGAGCAACGTGAACATGATCGGTTGAATCACAGTGTAAAGGATGAGCTGGGGGACGCGAACGTAATGGCGGAGGTTGCGTTGCGTCATGAGCAGCGTGTCGGTCACCGGCCAAAACGGGGAGCGGAGAGCGTGCGCGGGAGGACCTTGGGAGGCGCTCACTTCTTCGCCTCGGCTTCCTCTACGCGTTTTCCGGTGAGGCGCAGGAATGCGTCGTCGAGTGTCGGGCGCCTTAGCGTGATGTCGGCGGGTTCCAGGCCCGCGGCGTCAAGCCGTCGGATCGCCTCGGTCATGCTTTTCACGCCGTTTGCCGCCGGCACAACGACTTTGAGCCGCGATCCATCGTTCTCGGCGCCAAGAGCCGAAAGCGCCTTCGCGGCGCCGTCGAAGTCGCCTTCATTCGACATGGTGACCTCGACCACGTCGCCGCCGACCTTTGCCTTCAATTCGCTTGACGTCCCCTCGGCGATGATGAGGCCGTGATCGACGACGGCGATGCGGTCGGCGAGTCGATCGGCCTCTTCAAGGTACTGGGTGGTGAGGAGGATCGTCTTCCCGTCGCGTCGAAGTTGTTCGATGATGTTCCAAAGTGCGAGGCGTGAGCGGGGATCGAGACCGGCCGTGGGCTCGTCCATGAAGAGGATCTGCGGGTCTCCGATGAGGCTCGCCGCAAGGTCGAGACGTCGCCGCATGCCTCCCGAATAGGTCTTCGCCGTACGGTCCGCTGCCTCGACCAGGTCGAAACGCCGGATCAGGTCCTCGGCGCGCTCGCGGGCAAGTTTCGCGTTGACGTGGTAGAGCCTGGCCACGAGGACAAGGTTCTCGCGCCCGGTGAGGTTCTCGTCGACGGCCGCGGCCTGACCGGCGAGTCCTATCACTTCCCGCAACCGTTGTGCGTCGCGAACGACATCGAGGCCGGCCACCGACGCAACACCCGCGTCCGGCGGCAGAAGCGTTGCAAGCACGCGTACAAGCGTGGTCTTTCCCGCCCCGTTGGGTCCGAGGAGGCCGACGATGGTGCCGCGCTCCACGGACAGGTCGACGCCTCGCAGCGCCTCGACCTTTCCAAAGGACTTGTGGATGCCCTTCGCTTCGATGACCGCGGTCATTTGCGTGGTCGCCACCGTGTTCTCCGATAAAAAGGAATCGGAGGGATCGCCGCAACGCATCAGGCGCTTTCAAGTCGATCTTCGTGCGAGAACCTTCGGTACGGTGCCGGTTCACGAATCGGCCGTCGACCGTCCCTTGAGGCGCCGGGCCGTCGAGTGCAGCCAAAGACTCGCTTCCGGGCGAAGCGGTATGAGAAGGAGTGCCGGGAGAAGCGCCACCGTCATATTGAACGCGAAGTGCAAGTAGACGCCGTCGAACCCGCCCATCCCTAGAAGGATACCGCCTTTCGCAAGCGTTCCAGGGCATGGTTCGCAACCGAGCGTCAGGTGCTGGTACATCCGGACCGTGTGCTCGACGACGTGGTAGAGTTGTACCCCCACGCCGACGGCGAAGAGGGGGATCGCGGTCGCGCCGAAGGGCCGCGACCGTAGGACTTGGCGAACGCCGGGCCGCCTGAGAAGCCACCCGACGATGAGGAGCGCGACGAGATACGCGACGTTGAAGATCCAGTGGTTCCACTCGAGGTCGAGAAAGAAGAGTATCCCGTGCGAAGCGGCGGCGGGAAGCCCTTGCACCGCGTGTTGCCACACCTGGGCGAAGTGCTCGACGAGATGGAACGCCTGGACGACGACGGCGATGACCATGATCGCGGTGAGGTTGCGGATCGTGCCGGAGGCGCCGATCATCGGATTGGGTGGTTTCGCGCCGGTTCCCGTCGCGGCCATGTGGGACCAACGGCCTCCCATTTAGAACCGTTTTGCTTTCGTCCCCCACCCACGGCGAGGTGGTGCGTGAGGGCCTTGCCCTTCCTGTCCTGTCGCCCGGGGGTGTTACCTATTCCCAACCGCGCGGCTTGGATCGTCCCCTTCGCCCTTGCGGGCGACCGGCCTGTTGGTGGCCTTGCCCGAACGAAGGACGATTCTCCGGAGGTCTTCCGCCCGGAGGACGCCCCGAGTGGGGCCCGCGCTGTTCCCGACGAGAGTCACTCCCGAATCGCCTCGCCGGAGCGGCGCTGGGTCCGCGCTGCGAGGTGTGGCCAGGATTCGGCCGCTGGCCTCCACCGCGGAAAGTCCGGTGCTCGTTTCCGCCGGGCCCCGGTCGGAACGAACCCGGGCGACCCGGCTCGCTCCGGAACGGAGCCCTGTGCGGCGTGTCCCGTTCGCCCGCCCGGAAGGGCGTTGCGGGCGCTCCCGGTGAGGGGCCGCGGGGTTGGGGACCCTCTTCCGGCAGTTCCCCGAGCGGATACATCTCAAGCCGTAGACCCGCGGCGTGTTCGACGTCGCGTAGATCGCGCTGTTGGTCGGGTTGGACGAAGGTGAATGCCTTTCCGGTCCTTCCCATGCGTCCTGTCCTTCCAGCCCTATGGACGTACACGTCGGGCTCCATCGGGATGTCGTAATTGACGACGTGGCTCACTTCCGGGATGTCGATGCCACGGCTCACGATGTCGGTGGCGACGAGCACTTGGACGTAGCCGGCTCGGAACGATTGCATCGCTCTTTCGCGCTGCGACTGGCTCATGTTGCCCTGGAAGGCGACCGATTCCCAGCCGCCTCGGCTCAAGTGCTCCGCGACGCGGCGCGCGAGGTGCTTGGTCCGGGTGAAGATTATCGTTCGCTCCGGCCTCTCCTTTTCGAGCAAGGCCCTCAAGGCCCGGCCCTTCTGTTCCTTGGAGACGTCTATGCGATAGTGGGTAGCCAGCGGTGACGCCTGCGGCCCTTCCTCGACCCGTACGCCGGCCGGGTTCTGGAGGAACCGGGAGCTTAGCTTCCTGATAGGCTCCGGCAAGGTCGCGCTGAAAAGCGACGTCTGGCGCTTTCTCGGAAGCGATTGCAGGATGCGTTCCACGTCGGGAAGGAAGCCCATGTCGAGCATCCGGTCTGCCTCGTCGAGGACGAGGACCTGGACGCGTTCGAGGTTGATCGTGCGTTGCTTGAGATGGTCCAGCAACCGCCCGGGCGTTGCGACGACCACCATGCTCTCCAGGCGGCGGAGCTTGTCCGCTTGGCCGCTGAAGCCTACGCCGCCGTAGACGGCGAGGATGCGGAGGTTCGCGCCCTTGGCAAGAAGCGTCAATTCGTCCGTGACCTGTATCGCGAGTTCGCGTGTCGGGACGAGGACGAGGGCTTGGACGCCGTTGGTTCGCGTCTTGAGGTGGTGTTCGATGATTGGGATGCCGAAGGCGGCGGTCTTTCCTGTGCCCGTTCTTGCCTGCGCGACGAGGTCGCGGCCTGCAAGAAGAAGCGGGATGGATTGGCCCTGCACGGGGGTCGGGTCCTCGAATCCCATTGCGGCTAGAGCGTTCAACGTGGTCGGACTGAGGTTCAGTTTTTCAAATGTCATTCTATATCTTGTTCCTGTCTTTTGGGACGTGTTCGGCGAAAAACACAAGCGTCGCCGGTCCCGCGCACATCGGTGCGCGTCAGAAGCGAAGCGGATTGTTAGGCGACCACGCTTCGCGGACTTCAGCCCGTTCTCGCATCCCCCCAGATGGGCGGGCGCGTTCCACGGGCATGACTGCGTTCTTACCGGCCACAAGTAGACGAGTCTGGTATTTAGCATCTTGCCCGTTTGGCGGGGAAACGGGCGTGCGTTGGGCGGACGGACGGGACGTGGATCCCTCAAGGCCTCCGTCGCTAGCGTCCTCGACATCGTGGCGATATCTGGGCCCGGATCGACGACGCCGACGCAAGCCCGTGGCTCGTCGCCCTTCTTGAGGGTCAAGAATCTGCCGGCGCGGGTCCGAAGACGATTGTGTGCCGGGCCGGGGGCGGTCTTCGGGTCGGCCCGTGGGACGAATCCGATCTCCTCACGCGCCGACTCCACAGGGGCGATCCCGACGTCTAGCGGGACCCCCGTGGACTTTGATGAGCCGGTTCCCGCGGGAATACGCCTTCCAAGATCCCGCGACGGTGATCCGGAGCGACGCATCCACGCATCCGTTGGGGCTCCACCATGATATGCCTGGCGCACGGACGCATGGTAGAGGTTTTCTCCCCCGGGACTCTTACCCGAACGAGACCATGCCGGCAATCAAGTCAGGGCAAGGGCGCGTGGAAGTGCGAACACCGAACGTACCCGGGTACACCGGCAGGGTGGACGCCGTCAAATACGAAGCGACCCGGAAGCCCCTATTCAAGATAATGCCGCGAAAAGGAGCCGGGATCACCCAGGTCGAGATGATGGCGAAGGTCAAGGCACATCTTCCCGAGAGCCTCTTTCCGAAGGGCGCGAAATCGGAGTGGTGGACCAAACGCGTCCAGCTCGATCTCGAGGCGCGCAAGGTCTTGGCGCACGACCCTGACGCGAAGCCGCTTCGATGGCGCCGCATCAAGTAGGCCGATCGCCGCACGCCCGCGTCCTCCCGGGGTGTGGCTGCGGCGAGGGCCAATCTTTTTCTTCCTACCATCGCATCGTCCCCCGTTGACGGAGTTCGCGTGGCCAACGGGGTTTCCTCGTATACCTACGGACAAATGGATCGCGACGCCCATAGACCGGCTTGCACTGGAATACGATGCCGTTGGAGGGCACGGATGGTACGCGAACCTCGACCACACGCTCGCGGAACTCAATGGTTTCCTCGAAGATGGCGACATACTCATCGACTACTCTGGGGGGACCGGCATCTTGATCGACCGTCTCTTGAAACGATTGCCCCAGGTGCGCTTCGGAGTCATCAACGTCGACGCCTCGCCCAAGTTCCTGCGGTTGAGCCTTGAGAAGTTCCGCGATGAGCCGCGCGTGGCATTGCGGCTCCTTCGCTACATCCGGGAAGAGGAACGCATCCAACATCTTGACGAGGTCCTCGAGGGGCCCGTGCGCGGCCGCGGCGTCGACGCGATCGTCTGCGCGAACGCCATCCACCTCTACTACGAGCTCGCTCCTACGCTAAGGTCGTGGGCGGGGATCCTCAACGGCGATGGCCGGATCTTCATCCAATCGGGCAACATCCGCCACCACGCCCTGGCCTCTTCGACCATGATAATCGATGACAGCGTGTCCGCCGTGAACGAGGCCGCCGCCGAGATAGTCGCTGAGGACGAGCGCTTCAAGGTGTACCGGGCGAGCCTTTCCGACCAAGCCAGGATGAAAAGCTACGAGACGTTCAGGGAACGCATCTTCCTTCCCCCGAGGCCCGTGGAATCCTACGTCGATTCGTTGCGATCGGCGGGTCTCGAGGTGCTCGGGCTCCACACTAGCGGGATCGACGTCGACGTGGCGGAATGGACGAGGTTCCTTCAAGTCTACCATGAGGGCGTCCTTGGCTGGGTCGGCGGCGTCGAGCGCATCGAAGGGCGACCGATCCCGCCAGAAGCGGTGACCGCAAGGCTCGAATTGATTTCCCTTGCGATGGCGAGGGCGTTCTCCGGGCGGGCCCGTTTCCCGGCCCTCTGGACCTACCTCACATGCGGCAAGACCCCCCATTGACGCCCGCTATCTACGGCGCGATATCGCCCGGTGACTCCGGCTCGGGAAGCAACACGCTTCTTGGAGGCTCGGTCGGCGCTCAACGACAGGCCGCCGGCATCAACACCCATATCGTCCTCGTGGACCCGTCGGAGATCGCGAAGGACATGGGCGCTCTGATGATCGGGACGCGCTCGACTGTCGTGACGGCGAGCCTCGCCAATGGACAACTCGTCCCATGCCCGGCGCCAGCGCCGGGATTACCGTGACACCAGCCTGATGCGGTCACGCGGCAAGGGATTCGGCCCATAGACCGGTACGCGCCCAGCAGGCCGGAATCTGACTTTGAGGGTGGGCAAGGGGCCGGGGTAGCGCCAACCCCGACTCTTCTTCTTACCTTGAGAGCAGGTCGGCGATGAGCGCCGGGTCCGCGTTTCCCCCACTCACGACGCACGCGACCGGCTCCGCAAGCTTCCCCTTGTGCTTCAAGGCCGCTGCGAGCGACGAAGCTCCCGCCGGTTCCGGCATCACATGGCACTCCTTCATCAACTGTCTCATGGCGTTCTTTATCTCGTCGTCCGTAACCACGAGTGCCGCCGTGAGGTTCTCCTTGAACAAGGGAAGCATGTAGTCAAATACCATGGAAGCGGCGATGCCGTCGGCGATGGTCTTCGGCGCCCCAACATGCTCCGCTTGGCCGGTGGAGAGCGATATCGGGAGGGGTGCTGCGCCTTCCGCCTGCACGCCGTAGATCTCCACACCCGGCCTTTTCGCGTGTATCGCGTAGGCGATGCCGTTCACGAGGCCGCCGCCGCCGACAGGGACGATGACGGTCCGTACGTCGGGAAGGTCTTCAAGGATCTCAAGGCCGGTCGTTCCTTGGCCCGCGATGATGTGCTTGTCGGCGAACGGGTGGATGTAGGTCATGCCGAGTCTCTCCATCCGGTCGTCGGTCATGGATTGCATTATCTCCTCGTGGGGGCGGCGGATGATCTTAGCACCCATCGCCTCCATGGACTTGACCTTCCGCTCCACCGCCTTATCTGGGACGTAGACCGTGCAGGACGCGCCGAGCTTCTGCGCCGACCACGCGACGGCCTGACCGTGATTACCCGCCGACACGGTCACGAAGCCACGCTTCAACTCGTCCTTCGTCGCCCGGCTCATGCGGTTCCAAGCACCACGGAGCTTGAAACTGCCAGTGCGCTGGAGGCATTCGAGTTTCACGTATGCCTTGCCATCGTCATGCCGGGAAGCGGGCAGAAGCGGTGTCCGCCACGCGACGCCTTCGATGCGTTTTCGGGCGTCCTCGATGTCTGCGAGGCTTACGCGGAGGTCTTCGGCGCGTGGCATGCACTTGCGAGGCATCGTGCGCTATTAACTGTTTTCGAGCGGCGGAAAAGGCCATTAGCCGTGTCCCCCATCCACGCGTCGATACCCATGGAATACGAAGCGCGCGTCAAGCAACTCGGGATAGAACTCCCGGCACCCCAGAAACCGTTCGCCACCTACAGCCAGTTCACGCGAAGCGGCAACCTGATATTCGTCGCGGGCACGGGCCCGACGAAGGACGGGAAGATCCTGATGACGGGAAAACTGGGCGCGGGCGTCACAGTCGAACAGGGCTACGAGGCCGCGAAAATCTCGTGCCTCAATTCTCTCGCGGTGGTTCGGGCCGCCGCGGGAAGCCTGGACAGAGTGAGACGCATCCTGAAGGCGAACGTCTACGTCGCGAGCGCGAACGATTTCTACGAACAACCGAAGGTCGCGAACGGCGCGACGGACCTGTTAAGGGACATCTTCGGGGAGCATGGGCTTCCGGCGAGGGCGGCGGTCGGCGTCAACGTCTTGCCGATGGACATTCCGGTGGAGTTGGAGCTGGTGGTGGAGGTCGGGTAGGCCTCCGAAGCGGGGGCGCGCAACAGCTGCCTCTTGATGCCCTCGCCCGCCTCGCCTGAGTCCGCGTCGGCGAGGAGGTCGCGACAAAGGTCATGCACTATGGTTCCACGTACACGGATAACCCAGGTAGCGACAGGAACGACCTGCGCCGTGATCGGGACCACTTTCCAACGCATCGCGCACCCTACGACACCACGTGGCTCGACATGAGTTGAAAATAGTCTCCCTTGTAGGTCAAGTAGACGAGTCCGTTTGTCGTCCACCACGGGCCCGGATCACGGCTTTGGAATGACCTGATGAGTTTTCCTATGTCTTCGCGCGGGTAATCCTCTCTCGCTCCAGCGGCGCCTGCCTCGATTTTCTGAAACATCCGGTTCAGGACGGCGTTCTCATCTAGGTCAGATTGGGTGACGTTAATGACGTGATTCGGAGCCTTTTCCAATTTCGTCAAAACGAGTCTCCAGTCGCCATCCGTGTCGGTCGTCGTACAGCCAGTTGACGCAGCTAGAAGTAAGATCACGGTGAAAACCCACAGGCGATGAGCCGGAACGAGAGGCCTTTTGCGACCGTATGCCAGATGCTTACGCAGTGTTGATCACGATCCAGCTCCTTATCCTTGCGGCGTTGTCGTGGCCACCGGTTCTTCGCTCGCGTCGAACCCGAAAGCTGCGGAGATGGAGCCGCGACGTCAGCCGTCGACCGCCGTGCGGGCGTAGCTCAACCCGAAAAAGTGGTCGGCGTATGTGATGTTTACGGTGCCCGGACTCTGCCACCAAGGGCCGGGCAAGCGTTCTTGCAGGTCGTGGATGAGGGCCAAACTGTTTTCTTTCAGATTCGGCTCCGACAGGACCCCCGGGGGTCTCCTGGCTTCCCAATCCTCCAGCAGACGTTTCAGGGCAACGTTTCCTTCAAGGTCTTGTGTCGTGACGTTGACGTAGTACGGGGGTCGCGCCGGGAGTTCGCGCAATCTTAGGCTTTCATCGTATCGGTCTTCTGCAGTCACACAACCCGCGAGCGCGAGGTTCGCTAAGACCAACACAACAAGAGGAAACCTGGTGGCTCCAGGCGGTGCGCTCCAACGACGAGAGTCAATCAGAACCTTGATTCGCGCCGCCGGCACGGCGCCGCTACGCGACTGGCGCTTTCTTGGCCGTGAGATCATAAAACCCATCGTCATGAGAAACGTACGCATAACTTGGCCCCTTCCACCAAGGTCCTGGGTCCCGATCTTGAAAAACCTTGGTCAAACGAACGCTGTCTTCGTACGGATTACTTTCTCGGGCCGTTACGCCGGGTTGCACCTTTTCGAACAGTCGCTCAAGAATGGGATACGTCGCAAGATCTTCGGCGGTCACGTTCGCGTAGTGATCAGGTGGTGTCGCCAGTTGGCGAAGCAATAACTCCTCATATTCGCGGCCGCCCGTGGAAGCGCAGCCGCTGATCGAGCCAAACAAAACAAGGGCGACCATGACCCATCCGCGACTTCGTATGCTTTCCCTCAGTCCAGGCTCCGCGCGTCGGCGTTTAGGCCCCGTTAGCAACAATCCACCCCCTAATTCTTGCTGCGTTGTTGTGATTGATGTTGCGGTCGCCGTCGGAGAACGCGTCGACGAAACTCAGCCAGAAAGGCCCATACATGATGGTCCTGCACCAAGATGGTTGACCCAGCGCGATGCAGGCGTAGTCATCCGCGAACGGGTGATCCCCATTATGATTATGGCCAAGTTCGTGTTTGATGGCATACGCGCGCTCCGCGGCGTTGATTGGCCGCTGGGCATGACAGGCGTCGTTCCTTTGCTGTATGAAAGAAAAGACAAAATCTGGAGAGTACCCCGCCTTCGGCGGGCTCTCCGAAAGCCCGATGAGGCAAGCTCTGGGGGTGCCAAAGTAGTCATCGGTCCCTTCGAAGTCCTTGCCGGAGAGGAAAGCCGCCCATCGTGTGGGCGGCACCAATTCCTTCGTGACGCCGAATGACGTCTCGAATTGGTGGAATGAGGCAGGCATATCGTAACTCGTCTGGCTTCCATCCAGCATCATCCCCGTGATAGCGTATGTCAAGCCGACCTGTGGAACGTAGACGTCGTTGACCAATGAGATCATGTATTCCGCTTGCTCAAACCACGTGCTTCCGCCGTAGACGGCCAAATACTCGGAATCTACGTAAATGTCGATGTAGGTCTGGTACAGCGCGTTCGATATCCAGACGATTTGAGTGACCTCGGAGGACAGGCCCCGGTCATCAGTGACGTTCAACGTGACCTCGTGGTCGCCCGAGTATTCGTATTCGTGGGATGCGGGGACGCCGGCCACGTAACGCGCGCTACTGCACCACCTTGGTGATAAGTAGCCTCAGGAAGGTGGCGTTGTGAAGAAGATAGACCTCCTCAGCGCTGACCCACCACGGTCCGGGATCGCGTGCCTGGAACGATCGGATCAAGCGCACACTATCCTCATAGGAATACTCTTCCTTAGCCGCGATAGATCCGCCTTCAACCTTTTCAACCAGTTTCTTGAGAACCGGGTTGTTATCCAAATCAGATTCAGTCACGTTAACGAAGTGCTCCGGGGGGTTCGCCTGTTTCGATAGTGCAAGTCGATAGTGTGCCGGTGTGTCGTTTGATAGACAGCCACCAGACATTACGAGCATGAGAATCAGGGCAACACCCCATGCGACAAAACCGACGACACGAGATGATCGCCGTGGCGGACAACCCTTCTCATGCATTGTTGCTCACAATCCAATTTCGGATTCTCGCCGCGTTGTTATGGCTCGCGTCGCGCGTTCCGTCGGAGAATTGATCGACGAATGTAAGATGGAATGGCCCGTACATGATGGTTCGGCACCATGATGGCGTTCCCATCGAGACACACGGGAAATCGTCGGCGTAGGTGTGATTGCCGAAATGGTTGTGACCAAATTCATGTTTTACAGCATATGCTCGTTCAAAGGTGTTCACCGGATGTCCCGTGTGGCAAACGTCACCCGTCTGTTGTACGATGGAAAAAATTAGGCTGGGGTCGTATGGTATCATGCTTCCATCTGCTCTGCTCGGTTCTTCCCCGAGCCCAATTAGACAAGCTCTCGGGGTTCCTCCGTAGTCGGCCGCGCCCGTGAAATCCTTTCCTGAAAGGAACGTTGCCCACTTCGTCGGCTCTACCAGTTCTTTGATTCCAGAAAAGAAGGAATCCTCGAATTGGTCAAATGCCGCCGGCATGTCGAAGCTCGTTTGGCCTCCGTCCTGCGCCATTCCAGTAATCCCGTATTGCAGGCCAACCTGGGGCACATAGACGTCGTTAACGAGGCCAATCGTGTACTCGGCCTCTTGGAACCACGATGATGTGCCGTACAGGCCCATGTATTGCGTGTCCACGTAGATGTCGACATAAGTCTCATAGAGCGCGTTCGAGATCCACACGTGGTAAGTGACCTCGGCCGACGCGCCCCGGTCGTCCGTGACGTTCAACGTGACCTCGTGGTCTCCGGAGTATTCGTATTCGTGGCTTGCCGTGGGGCCGGTCGAGGTGGTTCCGTCGTGCCAATCCCAACGGTAGGAAGCAATGTAGCCGTCCTCGTCATTGCTCCGGCTTCCGTCGACGTTTACAATCGGATCGTTATTGAAGACCATCATATCTGGGAACGGGATGAAATTGTTTGCCGGGGCAAGGCGTTCCACTTTGCTCACCCTGACCTCATCGATGTACCCATAGAATTGATCGTCTCCATTGGACCCCGAGCCTATGTAGGCGTCGGAATAATCGGAGTCGAGGCACCCAAGGCTTGGGTAGGTCTGGGTAATTCCATCGACCGACAGCCTCCAATATCCGCCATCGAACGAAAAGGCGATGTGGTGCCATTCGTCCAAGGAAAAATATGTTGGGTGCCAAAACTCGTGCCAGTGTGGATGATTGTCGTTGTAACTGAAACGTAATTGCCATTTCGGCTTTGGTTGGCCTGTCGTGTAGTCTGTGTCGCCGTGCGCATAAAGCGAGAAGTAGTATGGTTCGTCGAAGATGATGCCGCCGCTCGCCTCGCCTTGGCCGGCGCTCATCGGAAAAATTGCCGCCTCGATGGTTCCCTGGCACGACGAACCCCAGGTCGCCGGTCCCATGGCGATGTCGCATGGAATTACGTGGAGCCACGTTCCAGAATAGAAGCCAAGTGGAAAATATCCGGAAAACCCGGGCGTCGGCTCGTGGTTCAGTGGTCCCCAAGAGCCAGTCGCGGTATTCCACCTAGCATCGTTGGTATTCCCGGGACTGACAGGCTCGTCACAGTAAGTGGAATCGTGGACCGTTCGGCCGGAACCCTCGTCAAAATGCCATAGCGCTTTTGTTTTCTGATCCACGATGAAAGTGCTAAAATGCGGCGCGTGGATGGCGTATGCTTCGCCTTGGTCGCCGCTTGGAATGTCCGTGCCGTCCGCATATCGAAAGGAGGCATCGTAGAACCCCAACGAGTGAAGCCAAGTCTTGTTGACCCGGAGAGTTTGCCCCGACGTGTCGGGTCCCGTTATTTCCATCACCAGTGGACGGAAATGTCGCGTTGGCATCGAACGCGTGCCGTTGATGTCGGTGACCGTCACGCTCGATTCTTCCATTCCTGGCCATTGTGTGACCCTGATCGCCATGGGTCGGCGCGACATCGAGGCCGTCGATGAGGCGCCCATCGAGAACCCTTCGTCGGCGGAAATGTCGAAGGGAACGCCGATGATCGTGACGCTTGTCGTGGGATCGGCGACTTCGAACTTCAGCCATTTGCCTCCTCGGACCAGCTCGAACGGCACGTTGAACGACGCTTCCGGGACCGTTTGGTCAACGTAGGCCCTTTTCACCAGGACTTTCATCGGCGAAGGGTCAGTGTCGGTGATCCGAAGTTCCAACCTCTTATGGGCCGCATCTGACATTTTTGCGATCGTCGTGGTCATTCTCGGGGAACCGTCGCGCGATTCCGCGGCTACATCCGGGTCATCCTTTGGTGCCCCTGGGGAGGCGCTTCCTCCCGAAGACGAGGTTCCAGTGTTCGCGCCGTCAGTTTGCTTCTGGGCGATGGGCGCGGGGGCGAGAACGACGCTCGCGGGACGCGCGGAGTCGGTCGTTGTCGGTTCAAGCGACGGTTGCCCGCGTGAATCGTATGTGACCGTCGGCACGCAGCCGACGCCACCCTTCGGATCCTGCGACTCGATGTAGATGTCGCGCTCGCCGTCCATTATGTGCGCGTCCACCCAGACGCCGTTGAGGCTCATGGTCGCGCGTATGTCCGTTCCAGGGACCTTGCCTCGGAACATGTGTTGACGGTACGGGATCGTGACAGGCTGTCCGGATTCGTCAAGGCTCTGGATCGTGGCCCCAGGCGCCATCAAGGAATACGGCTTGACCTCGAAGGTGTAGATCCGCCCCTGCGCAGAAAGGGTCACGATGCCCGTGTCGAGGGCTTGGCGCCGGATCTCCATGGCGTCCATGCACGTGCGTTCCCCGCCGAGATAACCCGCAATCGGATCGGGCAATCTGATTTCGGGAATGGGCGGCATGAGATTAGGGATTGAAACGTCCCAACCAATCCCGCTTCCCGTTTCAAGGGTCGGCGGCGCCATCATGATCAGGAAAACGGCGAACGCGTGGTGGCCACGTCTGGCTCTCTCTCTCTCTCTCTCTCTCCCTCGCCTCATGCTAACCCCGATAGGCGATGCCCGTGCCAGCTATAAGAACGTTGGTCCGGAAGCTTCGAGGGGGACGGTGAAGCGGCAAGGCGCCGTCAGGCACCGTCCACCGTTCATGGCAAGCGGGTCGTCCTCGGCCGTCGCATCCCGGGATGTCCGCGCGGCTTCATAGGATCGGTCTATGGGCCGAAAGCTCAAAAAACTCGCGTCCGTAGAAGATGTGCACAACGCCTTCTCCGGGCCACGGTGGCTGCGGTGAAATGTCTTGCAGTTTCTTGATAACGGCCAGCCCCTCGGCGTATGGCGTTTCGACTTCCGCCTCGTCGCCGCCATTCGCGAGCCATTTCTGGTGGACGTTTTGAAGAGCCGGTGTCGGGAACGCGACCCCTGTGGCGTTCACGAAGTGCCCGGGTTCGGTCGCGAGAAGGTGGAGTCGCAGCACGGGTCCGTTGTTTGAACCGGGGGTGATGCAGCCTGCGATGGAAATGGCGACGAGGGCGAGAGCAGTGAAGATGCGCGCTTTTTCCCTCACGGATGCGCGTAATAACACAACAACTCCGTCCCCGGCATGTCTATCCTGACAAACCCGAATCTCTCGAACTGCACGACCTTTCCGACCTCTTTCCACGCTTCTGCCTCGACGACTCCTGTGATCTCCGTGCCGTCCGGCATGATGACCCTGCAAGGTCTCGCGTCCGGCGGGCACCAGTGGATGATGCGCGCCCCTTGTTTGAGTATCCCGATGTCGTTTCCGATGTAATGGGCCGTGGGCCCCGTCGGGGTGGTCTTGATGAGGAAGTTCCCGAGGTCCTTGAGCCGGATCTTAACGTCGTTTTGGAGGAGGGGAAGGTCCTTTGGCGTGATGCTTACGGTCAGTTTGCCGCCCTTCGGCGCCAGGTGATGCGTCCTCGTTCCCCGCTCCGGGTGGTCTGGGTGGCGCGGCGGGTGGGCGTTCATCTGCGAGTCGTTGTGTATCTCAAGCGGTTGCGGGTCTTCCACGAAGAAGTAACGGTTCGCGTCGTCGTCAACGAGTTTCCTATTCTCCGCGTAGAGGTTCTCCGCCGGCACTTCGATGTCCTGCATGGACATCCCAAAACTTAGGATGAAGCGGCGAAGTGCTTCCGGCCGGATGCCACGCTTTTCGAGCGATTGGATCGACCATGTGCGGGGATCATGCCAACCCTTGTACTGGCCCGACATTACGTCGGAGCGGGACTTGCTCTTGGAAAGTTTCGCCTCGGCCACGCGAAGAATGCCGAAGTGACTGAAGTGGACGTCACGCTTCGCTCCTTCAAGGGCCCAGATGAAACGCTCCATCTCGTCCTCTATTACGAGGTCCTTTCCCCGAACGACATGCGTGATGCCGAGTTCCTGGTCGTCGACGGCCCAGGAGAATTCGAGCATCGGCCAGACGCGGTACTTCGTCCCGACGCGCGGGTGAGCGCGTGTGCTGATTCGAAGAAGCACGCGGTCGCGAAACGCCGGGTTCTTGTGGCGCATGTCGGTCTTCAACCGCACGATGGCGGACCCTTCGGCGTACTCGCCTGAGAGCATCTTCTCCCAGTCCGAGAGGTTCTCTTCGACAGATTGGGCGCGGTGGGCGCACTCCTCGCCAGCGTCGCGGCGCCGTTTCACCTCGTCGCCCGGGCATTTGCACACGTACGCGTTGCCGGCTGTCAGGATCTTTCGAGCATGCTCGTAGAAGAGCTTCAGCCGGTCGGACTTGTAGACCTCGTCGGCGATTTTGACGCCCATCCATTTCAACGCGCCCCGGATGAGGTCGTACGCCTCGAGAACAGGGAACTTCTCCTCGCTTCCCGCGGTGTCGTCGAAGACGAGAAGCATCTTCCCCGAGTGGCGTCTCACGTACTCGTCGTTCAAGATCACCATGCGGGCGTTCCCGATGTGAAGCGGGCCGGACGGGTATGGGGCAAGGCGCATCACGACCTGTCCGTCCACCGCGCCCGGCAATGGTGGCAGGACGTGGGTCTCGTCTTTCTTTTCGACGACAAGGAGTTCGGGCGCTTCTTTTTCGAGAGCAGCACGTCTCGACGCCGTGTCCATCGCCTTCACGCCCGCGATCGCCTCGCGAACTACTTGGTTGACTTCCTTCGCCCGGGATCGAAGGTCGGGTCGGTCGGCCATTATCCTGCCCATGACCGGCCCGGGCTCCGGTTCGGACCCGTGGAGGACCGCGTTCTGGAGAGCGAAAAGCCGTGCCTTCCGGCGCACTTCCTCCATCCTAGGCGTCCCTCTTGCACGAATAATCGGACAACGAAAGGAGGAGGCGACGAGCGTCCGATTGCGGCAACGTCATGAGGCCTTTGCGGCCCTCGGCCGCATACTCGTCGACCATCTTCTGCGCGGCCTCCAGGGCACCGGTGGAGCGGAAAATGCCGACGACCTCCTGCACCTCCTTGTCGGAGGCCTTGGCGTTGCCGACTATCGCATCCAAGCGCTTACGCCCCGCGGCACTTGACCGGGCCCGCGCGGTGATGAAGATTATCGTGCGCTTCCCCTTACGGATGTCGGAGCCGACGGGCTTTCCGATCTTCTTCTCGTCTCCGAGAATGTCGATGAGGTCGTCTTTTATCTGGAAGGCGATGCCGAAATCCTTCCCGAACGTCCCGAGGGCCTGCGCTTGGTCGCGCGAGGCGCCTCCGACGAGGCCCCCCGCGTAAGCCGCGCACTCGTAGAGGCGCGCGGTCTTCCTGTAGACCATCTCGATGTACTCGTCCTCGTCCACGTCCTTCGACTCGGCGGCCGCGGCGCGGGCCTCGAACTCCATGTCCATCTGCTGGCCCTCGCAGATGACGCGGGCGGCCGCGGCCACGTCGGCGAGGATCGCGACGAGCGTGTCGGAACCGGCGCGCACGCGCGCGAGCTCCTCGAACGCCTTCGCGTAGAGCGTGTCGCCCGCGAGGATAGCGGTGGGCTCGTCGAACGCGACGTGCACGGCCTTGATGCCGCGCCGGAGTTCGTCGCGGTCCATGATGTCGTCATGGACGAGGCTGAAATTGTGGATGAGTTCGAGCGATATCCCGACCGGAAGTGCATCGTCCTGGTTTCCCCCGACGGATTCGGCCGCGAGCATCGCGACTATCGGGCGCAGGCGTTTTCCGCCGGCCGAAGGGTAATGCATGCTGGCCTTTCGAAGCCTCTCGGGAACGATGTCCGAAAGCACTTCGGAGAGCTCACGGTCGACTTTCGCCCTGAGCGGTTTGAATTCGCCGTCGAGTTCCACTTCAGGGCCTCCCGAGAGTCACCTTCTGTCCGTTCCTGATGAAGTGGAGATTACGCCCGAGTTCGTACCCGAAGTCCTCGGCCATCTCGACGTAGTGGGCCTGCATGATGACGGTCCCGTGGTTCGGGATCACGTGCTGGGGTTCGAGCATTCGAAGGAGTTCCCTGTGGTCCTCGCGGCTCCCGTGGCCTGAGACGTGCGCCCCACGAGTGATGCGGGCACCTTGGATCTTGAGCTTCGTCTCCAGCACATGCCGGTTCGCGACGTTGACAGGGTTCGGGATGACGTTGGCCGAGAAGATCACCTGCGTCTTCTTGCCCACCCTGTACGGCGTCTCCTCGTCGGCGATCCTCGACATGAGGCTGTTCGGTTCGCCTTGGTGGCCCGTGGCGACGATGAGGTACTTCTCCGGGCCTTTTCGCATCACGTCCCCGAGGGCCTTGTTTATGGAGTGGGCGTCGCCGATGATGCGGGCCCGCCGCGGAAGATGCAGGTGCTTTCCCTGCACGGAGAGGTTCACGTACTTCTCCATGCTCCGCCCGACGAACATCACCTCACGGTCGAGTCTTTCAGCGAACTCCGAGATGGATTTCATCCGCGCCGTGTGGCTGGAGAAGGTGCTGACGATGATGCCGGAATCCCCGTTGTCCACACCGAAGAGGAAATCCTTGAGAAGGTCCCGGGCGATCGTCTCGCTCGGTGTCTTCGTGTCGTCGCCCGCGTTGGTCGATTCCACGATGAGCGCCAGCACGCCCTCGATGGCGAGTTCATGCATGCGGTCGTAATCGGATTTCGGGCCGATCACGGGGTTGTTGTCGAGCTTGAAATCGCTCGCATAGACGACGGCGCCTCGGGCCGTGTGGATGACCGGCATCGTCGCGTCGCAGATCGAGTGCGTCACGTGCACGAACTCGATGCGGATGTTCTTCGAGAGCTCGATTATCTTCCCCGGCTCCACCTTGTGGATGGGGTTACGGATGAGGCGCCGTCCCCCGCGCGTCGTCACCTCGTCCTCGGCCAGGGCCGCCGCGAAGGGTGCCGCGTAGATGGGGCACCTGTACTTGTCCGCAAGCTTCGAGATGGCCCCGATGTGGTCCAGGTGGCCGTGTGAAAGGAGGATCGCCTTCACCTTGGCGTTCAGTTTCTTCACGGGCTCGTCGTTCGGGATGGCGCCGAGTTTCACGAGAACGGGGCTGTTGGTGTCCTCGAACACCATGTCCTCATGGATCGTTATCCGGTCGAGCCGGATGCCCATGTCTATGATGACAGCTTCATTTCCAACGCGCACGGCCGTCATGTTGCGGCCCATTTCGCCGTAGCCGCCTACGGCCATAACTTCAACTTCCATTCTTGGTCGAGTTCAGAAAGGGAGACGGTTATAAATAGTGGCGGTAGCGCGACGAATGGAAATCACACGCGAGAACACAGCTGAAAAAAGAAGAAAATGTGAGCGTGCGCCGGCCGTCGCGGAGTCTGACTCCGCGCGGCCTTCGCGCGCCCGCAGGTGCGCGCCGGAGGCAGGGCCGGCGCTACCCGCATGAGTCGGATGGCTTCAGGCCTGCGCGGTCGCGAAACTCCACGCCTCGGACCAGGCGCCCTGGTTTCCGGCTCCGTCGGTCGCTGCGACCCGCCAGTAGTAGGTCTGACCGTCACGCAGTTTCTCACTAGGTTCCGTGTCGGACGTGGGCGCCGTAAGGCGCGACTTCGAGGTCGTAAGCGGGATGGTGAATAGCGGGTCGAGCGACCATTCGAGAGTGTAGCTCACGCCACTCGGGTCGGCGACTTGAGTCCATTGCCACGCTGGCGTCAGCGAGACGCCCGAAGCACCGTTCGCCGGTTCGACCGGCACCGGCGCGAGAGGCTTCTTGTTGTCGGGGATCATCGTCTCATAGCTTGCGATGACACGGTTGGAGTTCGCCTCCATGAATTGAACTGTGCCAAGTCCGGCGGCGAGGATCGCTACTTTGTCGCCGTTCTCGATCGGCGCACTCGCATCCTTGCGGCCTTCGACCTGGAACCAGCGTTCAGTGTAGCTCGCCACGGCTCCGAATTTGTAGACCTTCCCGTTCCAGAGGATGTTCACGTCCGCCCACGTGGCCTCGCCCGTCACGCCCGATAACGTGGCGATGGTCCTTTCCGATTCCTCGACGTGGGTCAGCGCGAAGCCGATGTCCTTCGCGGCGTTTCCGACGTTTCCCGCAGGCGACACGCAACCGCCAAGAACGACCAGAAGCCCTATGCACGGTCCAGCGATACGGGTAAGGCCCATCGATACACCGCCCCCCAATCTGTTGGCAAACCCCGTATAAGGGTTCACCAAAATCCCTAAGTATCGAGGGGAAGAGGCGCCGCCGTTCCCCACGTGGCCCGTGGGGCCGCCGGGACAGTTCTATGCACTGGCGCTCGATGACGAACAATATAATGTAGGGGGGTGCATTTGGCGGCCGCGGAGGGTGGATACGGTGGTCGCGCGTGCGCGCTCGCGAGGCCGATTCCCGAAAAATCGCCGCTTGCCGAGGTCGCCTAGTCCGGTAGGGCGCAAGCCTGGAAAGCTTGTGGTCGCAAGGCCTCAGGAGTTCAAATCTCCTCCTCGGCGTTCGCGTTTCCAAAGGTTTTCCGAGCGAACGCCGACTCCAAAGGTCTAGGAGGAGTTTGAACGAGACGGACGAGCCGCAGCGAGTCCGGCGGAGTTCAAATCTCCTCCTCGGCGTCCGAGCGTTGGCCCGCAGGCCAGGGCGAGGATGAGCGGACGAGCGGAACGAGTCCGCGAAGTCGACGATTTTCCGTTGAGAATCGCCGCTGACATTTTCGCCCACATTCAGGCGGCGCCGACTCCAAAGGTCTAGGGGATTTGAACGAGGCGGGACAACGTCACTTCTTCCTTATCCCGACCTCTTCCGCGATCTCCCGCACCCTTGTGGCGATCTCGGCGCACGTCTTGATGTTCCCCTTGAGGATGGGTTCGATAGTCGCCCCGATCGGGACGTCGGGCACGTGCTCCTTCTTGAATTCGGCGATCTCCTGCCAGACGCGTAGTGTCGTCTCCATCGAGCGTTCCTCGACGCCTTCGCTTCGACGCAGAAGATAAGAATCGATCTCGGCCGGGATGTTCACGCCTAGGATTCGAAGGAACTCGATGTCGCGTTTCGAGCCCACGTGCGACAGGCCGAAGATTATCGTCGCGGGCTTCACCGAAAAGAGCCTGCAGAGGTCTTGGTACCTGCGAAGCACCCGCTTCGGGGATTCGGACTCGTAAGTCACCTGGCTTGTGAAAAAGTTTGTCCCGATGAGGGTCTTGTCGAGGAGCTTGCGTTCCTCTTCGCGCCGCGTCTGGATCGTGATGTTCCCAAGGAGCAGGTTCGGAGCGTGCGCTTTCAACGCCTTGTTCGCCTCGAGGACGGTCGGGCCGGGATAGTGGATGTTGCTCCGCTCGCCGCCGACGGCGACCACCGCATCGATGCCGGAACGTTTGGCGGCGTCCACCCAATGCTCGAATTCCTTCCCTCGTAGATGTACCACTACCTTGTTGGCGACGTACCCGGAGGATACGGATTTTCGAAGGAGCGCGGCGTACTCGAGGGGCTCGAGCCTGTCCGGCCCGCCGCCTTTTATCTCCGGGATGTTCACGGCGTCCACTCGGGCGCTTTCGACGATCTCCGCGATCTCCTTCACGTCCGCGAGGTGGTCGTCGGTCCGTTTCACCGGGGGCACCACTTCGAAGACTATGGGGCACTCGGCGAGTCGTTCCCGGAAGGACATCGGCGCAAAAAGGCATCATCCGGGATAAATAGCCGTCTGACGAAAAATGCGCCGCGGTAATCACGAGAGGTTCGCTCGATGGGGCGTCGGATGGAATGGGAGGCCTGGTCCCGGCCGTACGCCCCTTTCTGTTCACTCGCCGCCGTCACCGGCGGCGGGCTGACGGCATTCGCCTTAGCACCCTACTCGGTGGCGTCCGGCGAAGGTCCGCCACGGGGGCGGGCCTCGCGCGGGCTCGGAGCGGACGCCTTGACCACCAGTTTGGGCTTGCTCCGGGAAGGATCGGCCGTTTCAGCTCCTTGTCGCGCGTCGTCAGGACGATGTCCGTCATCCCCCAGAGGGGAGTGGATCTCACTCCGGTGGCATTGAAGCCACTCGTGTGCGCAGGGGAGTATCGTTTCTGCTCCTCCTTCGGGGCTCTCGCCCCGTCCGTGCCGCACCGTGAAGCGCGGCCCGGAATCCCTTTCCGCTTGGAGAGGGGACGTTCCTCCGTTGAAAGAAAGCGTTCTTTCCCAACGGTTGGCCGTCCACCGGGTCCAGGCCCTTCGCCGCCTACCGCGGGGCGCTTAATAACCTTTGCGGGAGAAACGGCGGTGGCTTAAAGGAACCGGCTGGAGGAGGCGTTCCTGTCCAGTAGCGCCGCCGCGAACGGCGACGGGTCCTCGCGGCCAGCGTGGAATTCCAGCGGCATCTTCCCGTGGTAGATCTCGGCGGCGACGTTGGTCGCGGTTTCGAGGTCATAGAGGTCCGTGAACACCTCGCGTTCGAGTTCCTTCATCGGCGGGAAAGCGTTGCCGCGGTGGATGACGGCGGAAAGGAGCGCCTCGCCGCTTCTTGCGACGCGCGAGAGCGGCGTCTGGCGGCCCAGGTAGTTCTTGAGGATTAGCAGTGATCGCGTCGCGACCCGCTTCCAACGCCGCTTCAGAAGCTCGGAATACCGGAGCGAGTCCCACAGGTCCTCGGCGAACCCGTCGGGGTCGAAGAGGTCGCGCACCTGCTCTTTTGAGAACCGGCCGCGCCCTTCGCGCCGGTATTCGCGAAAAGGCACCGTCACGATGAAGCCGAAATCGCCGACCGCGGATGTGGCGGCGCGGCCCCGGAAGCGCGAAAGGCGGTGGGAAAGGACGCGGGCGAGCGGCTCGTTGACGCGCTTGCCGCCGACGTGGTGCACCGTGTACTTGAGTTCGTCCTCGTGGCGCCACTCCTCGATGGTGACACTATCCGAGCGGGGGACTACACCGGTCTCCCGTTGTGCGTCGAAGCGTTCGACGAGCTCCGCCACGTGTCGAGCCGATATGCCGAGGCGGCGCGTCAAGGAGGCTAGCTTCGTCGCGTGTGGGGCGAGCGCCATGTCCATGAGCTGGTCCCGGGCGAGGCCAACGCGTTCGGCCACAAGGGGCGTGAGCGGCATCTCCTCAGAGTACCACGACGGGATGTTCGGCACACGCCCTCCGGCAGGCTCCACCATTATGCCGTTGCCCCGGGCGCCACGGTATTCGAGGCTCTGGCCCGAAAGCGCGAACACGTCGCCGGGTTTCAGCGCCTCGACGAAGCCTTCCGCGAGCGTTCCGACGAAGCGGTTGCCTGTGGTGAAGACCTTCACGTCGGCCTCCTCGCTGATGACGCCGCTGTTAAGGAAATAGATCGGACGCGCCATCCTTCCGCGTCGCCCGAACACGCCCTCGGTCTCGTCGAACCAGAGCTTGGCGTAGACCTTGTGCGCCGCGAGTTCCGGGATGTGGCCGCCGAGGTACGCAAGCGCCCCGGCCAAGTCGTCTTCCGAGAGGTCGCGGTACGGGTACGCCCCGCGGATGAGTTCCAAGGCCTCGTCGAAGCGCCAGCGCTTCTCGATCGATAGGCCCAGGAGGTGTTGTGCGAGCACGTCGAGAGGGGCTTCCGGGATCCGGATCTCGTCCAACTCGCCGTGTTTTGCGGCTTCTGCGACCACGGCGCATTCCAATAGATCGTCGAGGTCCGTCGGGACGAGCCTTCCGACGCTTCTTTTCCCGAGGGAATGGCCGCTCCTGCCTATGCGCTGGATGGCCCTTGTCGGGCTTTTCGGGCTCCCAAGGAGCACCACGAGGTCGACGTAACCGATGTCTATCCCGAGCTCAAGGCTCGTCGAGGTCACGACGCACTTGAGCTTGCCTTTCTTCAACCGCTCTTCAAGGTCGGTGCGCTCTTCGCGGGAGAGCGAACCATGGTGGGCGCCGACGACGTCCACGTAGCGTTTCCCGAAGCGGCGTTTCAACTGGTCGACGACGCGTTCGGTGCCGCTTCTCGTGTTGGTGAAGACCAACGTCGTCCGGTGCTGCCTGATGAGTTTGTCGAGGCACTTGTAGAGGTCGTCGGACGAGACGCGTCCGTCCTCGCCGAGTGTCTTCCACGGGACCTCGACGCGCACGTCCTTGGGGCGGGAGAAATCGGGGGCGGCGATGAGGCAGCGGCGGGGCTCGCCGTTCGGTTCCATCCCCACGAGGAACTTCGCAACACTCTCGACGGGGCTCACGGTCGCCGAAAGGCCCACTCGCACGGGTCGCTTCTTCATCCCATGTTCGAGCCGTTCGAGCGAGAGCGACAGGTGGGAGCCGCGCTTGCCTTCGGCGAGGCTGTGGATCTCGTCGATGATTATCCATCGGACGGTCCTCAACGCCTCGCGGAACTTCGGGGCCGCAAGGAGTATGCCGGCGGTCTCGGGTGTCGTGATGAGGATGTGCGGTGGGCGCTTCGACTGCCGCTGACGCTCGGAGGACGGCGTGTCGCCCGTGCGCACCGCGACTCGAAGCTCCTGGCCCTTGGTCTTTCGTTTCTCGGCTAGCTCCATTATCCCTTGGAGCGGTTCTTGCAGGTTCTTCTCCACGTCGCGGCCCAAGGCCTTGAGCGGCGAGATGTAGAGGACGTAGACGGAGTCCTTGAGTCTCCCCGCCTTCGAGAGCCGGAAGAGCTCGTTGATGCTCGCAAGGAAAGCGCTCAACGTCTTTCCGGAGCCCGTGGGGGCGCTGATGAGGACGCTTTCGCCTTCGTGGATCTCTTTCACGGCGTAGCGCTGGGGCGGCGTGAACTTGCCGAACGTCTTCTTGAACCAATCGCGCACCTCGGGTTCGAGGAGCCTGAATATCTCCGCGTCGGTCGCGGGCTCGGTTATCTTAGTAACGGGCATGGCCGTCCGATTCCCACTGCCATGCACCACCGGCGTTATTAAGGCTAGCACGGGACACCCCCAAAGTACCTACTCATACGTACATTCTTTTGGGGGTGCGTAGGGCACCTTGGCGCACGGTTAAGGCGAAAAAAAGCCATCGAGGGCCGTGGACCGTCGTTTCGACCTCATCGTCTTCGACATGGACGGCACCCTTGTCGATGAGCTCTCCAGCTGGGAATGGGTCCACCGCTCGTTCGGAACGGACAACACAGACTCGTGGCTCGCGTACCAACGCGGCGACATCGACGACATGGAGTTCATGCGCCGCGACATCGACATGTGGCTCGAGAAACGGGGCCGGGTCCACGTGGACGACGTTCGCGCGGTCCTTGACAAGGTGCCGCTCATGCCGGGAGCAGGCGAGCTCTTCTCGGAGATCCGGCGTAGCGGAGCGAGGACGGCGCTCATCACGGGCGGGATCGACATCCTGGCCGAACGCGTCTGCCACGAACTGGGGATCGACCACTTCCTCGCGAACGCAATCGAGGTCGACCACGAGGGTTACCTCAACGGCCGAGCCGCGATGAACGTCCCAATACGTGGGAAAAGCGGCCCCACGAGAAGCGTCCTGGAGCGGTTCAAGGCCACGCGTGAGCGCTCGGCCGCCGTCGGCAACTCCCGCTTCGACGCGGAGATGTTCAAGGAAGTGGGCACCGGTTTCGCCGTGAACCCGTTCGACGACCACATCCGCCGGTCAGCGCATCACGTGTTCGAAGGCAAGGACCTCACAAGACTCATCCCCCACCTCACCCGTCCGGACGGGCTCGCTCGCCCTATGCAGTAGGAGATGGAAAGCGCAGATTCCGCTGGCGCGGCCCTATGCGGCACTCACGGCGGGTGTTGCGACCTGCATCTGGTCCCACACGTCGCCGGGGAAGTACTTGATGACGCGGCCATCGCGTTCTCGCGTGACGAGCGCCATCTCCTCAAGCTTCTTGATGTGCCAGTTCGCCGCACCTGCCGTGATCGCGAAGTTGTCGCAGAGGTCCCTTTGCGGGGCGCCGGGGTGCTCCTTGATGTACTGGCCGATGGCAAGCGTGGTGCCGTTCTTCAAGACCGAGACGGCCGCCTTGACGGGCTCGTCGAAGCGCGCTCCGTTGATGAAGAGGTGGACGGTGCGGCCGAGGCGGCGCGAAGTGATGAGGCCCTGCTTCTCCATCACACGAAGGTGGTAGGAGACGGCGTTCCTTGAAACGCCGCTTCTTGACACGAGTTCGGCAATCGTCACACCGGGCTCGGTGTCGATCGATTGGTGTAGGAGTTCCCGCACCTCATGGTCGAGGAGTTCGCTCTTCTCCAAGCGCGTGTAGAGAGGCATGAGAAGCGGCGTGAGAAGCCGCTTGGGGTCTCGTAGCCACGGGTTCTCGACCGCAAGCGTCGCTCCCGTGAAGACCGCGAAGGGGATCGCCTGGACGGCGAACGCTTGGGCGGCGGCGACGGCGGCCACCTGGGCAAGGGCAGCGACGGAGGCCGCGGCGGCTCCGGGGTCCTTTTGGGTCTCGGAGCCGAAACCCGCGATGAGGCCTATTGCCCCCTTGAAGGCGCCGGCGATGTATTGGATCGTGTCGGTGACCGCTCCCATCAGGGAGGGCGGTGGGTTCTCGGCGTTGACGTCATCGAAGTCGATCTTGCTGTAGTCGATCCCGATCGCCGGGTCGACGACCGTTTCCACCGCATTTTGGGCGTCAGCCTGCTTCGGCTCGGCCTGGGGCGGGTTTTCCGGGGGCTTCGAAGATCCTGCACCGGTCTGTTTCTCCATCTCCGCTAGTATCGCTCCCGCGGTGTCGGATGCGGTGTCCGCAGCGTGGGCCGCGATGGATCCGGCTTGCTCTTCAACGCCGGCGACGTCGACGGCCGCGGAGTCGGCCGAGGCAAGGCCAGCGCCTAGAATGAGGTTTATAAGGACAACTCCGACTAAGGACCTGCTCCTGCCTGACTTCATCCTACTCCCTACTAACACTACGACAGTCCTCGATAGCAATAATAAGGTTTGTGGTCAGTAAATTGCAATTTCCCGGGAAAGTTGACAAAACGGCGACGCGAGGTGGAGATTTGGCACGAAAAGTTGGCTGGGGACCGAATAATCCGGAGAGACTCTCACTAGCCCCGTTGGATGTCCGGCTACGTGACCGCCGTCCCCTGGCGGGCCAAAACTTTCATCGGTCGTAATCCTGTGGGGGGCCAGCATGTGGGTAGCCGTCGACGACACAGATTCGCTTGCCGGCATGTGTACAACGTTCCTCGCGAATCGATTGATGGAGGAGTTCGCGGAATTCGACGTCATCGGGGCGCCGCGGCTCGTCCGGTTGAACCCTACGATACCTTGGAAGACGCGCGGAAACGGCGCCATAGCCGTCCGGTTCGGGCGAGGCCGCGGCGACGAAGAGCCCGTTTCGGGCGTCGGTGGGACGGTGAGACCCGGCCACGCCGAGGCCGATCCAGGCCGCGTGCCGCTAAGCGAAGCATGCGATCGCGCGTCGCGCGTCGTATCGCGTTTCGCCCGCTTGGAGGACGAGCGCACGAACCCCGGCGTCGTCGTCACCGACAGGCTTCCCCGAGAACAATACTACTGGAACGCGGTGCGCAGCGTCGTCACGATGGACGAGGCGCGGTCGGAGGCGTCGGCGATCGGCGCCGAGATCCGGGAATTCAAGAACGGGCGCGGCATCATCGGCGCCCTCGGCGCCCTCGCATGGCCCGGGAGAGCCACCGCCTACGAATTGATCGCATATCGCGAGCATGACCGGTGGGGAACACCGCGCCGCGTGGAGAAGCAGGGCGTCATCGATATCTCCCACGTTTTTCCGACGACATTCGACAATTACGACGCCGAGAACGACGACCTCACGATGGTCCCTTCATCCCCTTGCCCCATCCTCTTTGGCCTTCGAGGCCTCGACGCAAAGGATCTTCGCGCGGCGGTCACGCGGATATCAGGTGAACCCCTTGGGGAGTGGACGCTTTTCGCGACGAACCACGGGTCGGACGATCACATCGTGACGAGGACGATCTCGACCATCCGGGAGAACGGGTCGGTCGCTCTCACGGGCAACGTCCTGAGCACGCCGACGCCAAGGCGGGGCGGCCACGTGTTCTTCGACCTGGCGGACGAGACCGGCATCGTCAAGTGCGCCGCCTTCGAGCCGACGCGCGGTTTCAGGGCCAAGGTCCTCGCTCTCAAGGTCGGGGACAGGCTCACGGTCTACGGCTCCGTCTCGCCCGGCCCGGCCTTGCCAGGTCCCATATGGTGCGTGAACCTCGAGAAGTTCCGGCTCATCCGACTCTCGGCCGTGGAGACCAGATTCGAGAACCCCGTTTGCGCCGAGTGCGGCAAGCACATGAAAAGCGTCGGCGCCGCGAAGGGCTACCGGTGCAAGGCGTGCGGCACGAAGGCCCCCGAGACGGCCGCGCGACAGGGCCTCGCGCGGCGAGACATCCGACCCGGCTGGCACGAGGTCCCCACATGCGCTCGTCGCCACCTCGCTAGACCCGTGCGCCTCATCCTGGAGGCCCAAGGGCGAGAGCCGATCGAGATGACGGCCGCAGCGCGAGGGACATGACGATGATTTCGCTTGGGATCGAAGGGACGGCCCATACCCTGGGAGTCGGGATCGTCGACGAGCGGTGCAACGTCCTCGCCAACCGCATCGACATGCTACGCCCCAAGGAAGGCGGCATCCATCCGCGGGTCGCGGCGAACCATCACGCGGACGTGGTCCCCGGCCTCATCTCGGCCGCCCTCACCGATGCGAAGATCACGCCGTCCCAGGTGGACGTGGTCGCGTTCAGCCGCGGCCCGGGCCTCGGACCGTGCCTGCGCACCGCTGCCACCGCCGCTAGATCGCTTGCCCTGTCGCTTGACGTGCCTCTCGTCGGCGTGAACCATTGCGTCGCGCACCTTGAGATCGGACGCGCAACGACGCCGTGCGAGGACCCCGTGCTCCTCTACGTATCGGGGGCGAACACGCAGGTGATCGCGTTCGCCCGCGGCAAATACCGGGTGTTCGGCGAGACGCTCGACGTAGGACTCGGGAACTGCCTCGACAAGATCGGGCGTGAAATGGACCTTCCCTTCCCGGCGGGGCCCGTCATCGAAAAGATGGCCCTCGGCGCCGACCGGCTGCTCGATATGCCTTACAGCGTCAAGGGGATGGACGTCGCGTTCTCCGGGTTCATCACTGCGGCGGCGGCGCACGCGCGACGGGGGGAGCGTGTCGAGAACATCGCCGGTTCCCTCCAGGAATGGGGGTTCGCGATGCTCACCGAGGTCACGGAACGCGCCCTCGCGCATCTCGAGTACGACGAAGTCCTCCTGGGCGGCGGCGTCGCTCGCAACAAGCGACTTAGGACGATGGTCCAGGCGATGTGCGAGGAGCGCGGGGCGAAGAGCTTCGTCCCCCGCGACGACCTCTGTGTGGACAACGGCGCGATGATAGCGTGGCTCGGGCTCATGATGAAAAGGAGCGGTGTTGTGACACCGATCGATGAAAGCGTCGTCGACCAACGGTTCCGCACGGACGACGTGGAGGTGACTTGGCGATGAAGAAGCGCCTTGGACCGGCCAGTCGCAAGGAAGCGAAGCGCGAGGCGAATGGCCGCGTCGCGAAGCGTGGAGGGGCCGCAAAGACGACCAAAGGCCGGCTGCGGGGAAAGACGGGCCCGGAGATCCGACAAGCCCGGGGCCGGGCAAGAACGGGCCCGAAGGCCCGACAAGACCAGGGCAGGGTAACGACTGGCACGGGCGCCTCGAGCCTCGCCTTGGAAAAGGGGTCGGTGCGCGGCGCGGAGGCGACGCTCACAATGGTCGATTCCAACGGGCGCCCCGCCGTGGAGAAGCGCCGTATCCCGAAGATTTACCGGCATCGTGAGATCGATTCGCGGTTGCGTCGGGAAAGGACCAGGCTCGAAGCGCGCCTGTTGCACGACGCGCGCTCCGCCGGTTGCCGGACGCCGATAATCTACGACGTGGACCTAGTCGCGGGCGTCATCACGATGGAGCGGTTGCCCGGAAGGAGGCTAAAGGACGTCCTCGACTCGTCCGGTGCGGCAGCGGCGAAGCCCCTCTTGGAGGCGGCCGGTTCCGCGGTCGCACGCCTTCACGCCAGCGGCATCATCCATGGGGACCTCACCACAAGCAATATGCTCGTGACGGACGGGTCCATCGCGTTGATCGACTTCGGGCTCGGCGCTTTCTCAGTGGACATCGAGGACATGGGCACCGACCTCCACGCCTTCCAGGAATCGCTCACCGCCTCGCACGCCGTCGGGGCCGCGGGGTTCCGGCACGTGATGAATGGCTACGCGAGGGGGAGATCGGCGAAGGCGGTCGCGAGAAGACTTACGCGAATCGCCAAGCGGGGCAGGTACAAGGGTGGAGAGTGAATTGATCGGCCGATCCACGGCGGTCTTCGTGGTCCTTCTCCTTCTTCCAGGTTGCCTTGCGACGCCCGCGCGGCAAACGACGGACGCACTCATCGCAAGCTTCGAGATCGAAAGGCTCGACCCGGGCTTGGCCGATTACCCGTTCGACGTGAAGGAGGATTTCCTACGCATCTACAACCAGTACGACATCCTCCAGCAAGCCAACGCCTCCTTCGCATTCGTGTCACCGTCGGGAACGTACCATGCGGCGCCAGCGGGGCTTCCCGGCCCTGCCGTCCACGCGGACCGGCCGGAACGAGGGGCCTGGCTCCTTCGCATCGCGGTAGGCGAGGATGGGGAACTGGTGAAGGCCCGCATGAGCGTGGTGGGTAGACGTTGACCGCCACCGGGAAGGACCCGCGGCGAAGGCTCGGAGAAGGCCTTGACGAGGCCGAGCGCCTTTACCTCAAGAACCACAACAAGGAACTCGACGAGCTGTCGAGCTCGTTGGTGGAAGCGTTCCCGCAGTCTCGCGAGGCGTGGGAGTTCCTAGCCTACGCGAGGAACGCGATGAAGGATCCCTCGGGCTCGCTTGCCGCCTACCAGCGCGCAATAGACATCGCGCCGGAGGATTTCGAGTTCTACGACCGGCGCGACATTTTCCTGTCGAGCGAATACAAACAGGACGACCGGATCACTCGAATGGTGGAGAATTGGGAGCAGTATTTGACAAGGCACCCGGAGGACGCGGACGTCTGGTTGCTCCTCGCCCGACTCTACGTCGCCAAACGACGTTACGACGCCGTCGCGGAGGCGGCACAGCGCATCCTCGCCTTGGAACCCGGGAACCGGAAAGCAGAGATCCTCCTCGCCCGGGCCGAGGCAAGATCGGCAAGACAAGGATGAACAAGACGCGCGCCCGCTAGCGCCGGACGCGGCCGACCGTTCGAAGCGAGGGACGTAACATTCTTCTCTGTTACGCCTATCCCCGGCCGTGCCGGTCCCGCTCACGTTCGTCACGTCCAATGCAGGCAAGTTCCACGAGGCGGAGACTCTGCTCTCGGCCTCGCGGGTCGTTCTTCGCCACTCGACCGTCAAGACCGTGGAGATCCAGGCGGATTCCCTGGAGGAGGTCGCCCAGGCGAAACTCCTGCAGCTACGCGGGGAGGTGGAGCCGCCGTTCTTCGTCGACGACGCAGGTCTCTTCGTTGACGCGCTCGCGGGGTTTCCCGGAGTGTACTCGGCGTACGTCTCACGGACTATCGGCTGCCGGGGCTTACTCAAACTTCTTCATGGTGTGGCCGAGCGCGGAGCGCGTTTCGAGGCCGTCATCGCCTACCTCGAGGACGCGAACTCGGATCCGCTGGTGTTCGAGGGCAGTTGCACGGGATCGATCACCACGGAGACGAGGGGAACGCGAGGCTTCGGTTTCGACCCCGTGTTCAGCCCCGAGGGCTCGACCCTCACCTTTTCCGAACTGGAAACCGGCGCCAAGAACGCCCTGAGCCACCGGGGTCGAGCACTCTCGAAGTTCGCCTCGTATCATGACGACGAGTGACCGGGCACAATCGATCGTGAGCCACGGTCGTGGGCCGGGCATCCGAGATGAGCGTTCCCCCGAATCGCGTCGACGCCGGAGAGACGGCGTACGTGCGCCAGGTCCGCGCATCGGAGAAACCTTTATCCCCCTTGACCCACCCTGCCGTGTCGAATGGTCCTCGATAACTTAGGCGACTCGTTGCGAAAGACCCTCGCCAAGGTCGCCAACGCGACGCGCATCGACGCCGACCTCGTGAAGGAGGTGGTCCGCGACATCCAGCGAGCCCTGCTGCAGGCGGACGTCAACGTGAAACTGGTCCTCCAGATAACGAAACGGATCGAGGACCGCAGCCTCACCGAGAAGCCAAAGCCGGGTGCGCACCCGCGAGAGCACGTGGTGCGTATAGTCTACGAGGAACTTGTGGCGATTCTCGGCAAGCCCCGTGAGGTCGCGGTGCGCTCCCAACGGATAATGCTCCTCGGGCTCTACGGCCAAGGCAAGACGACGACCGCCGGAAAGTTGGCCAAGTACTTCCAGAAGAAAGGGCTGCGGCCCGCCTTGATCGCCGCCGACGTGCACAGACCGGCCGCATACGATCAATTGAAGCAATTGAGCGAACAGGTGAAATGCCCCTTCTACGGAGAACCGGGTGTCACCGACGCGCCGGGGATCGTGAAGCGCGGCCTCGCCGCGATCAAGGGGGACGTCTTCATCGTCGATACGGCCGGCCGGCACAGTCTCGACGATGAACTGATGAAAGAGATCGAGGCGGTCGCACGCATCGTGAACCCGCAGGAGAAACTCCTGGTGCTTGATGCCCAAGTGGGCCAACAAGCGGGTCCGCAGGCGAAGGCGTTCGCAACGTCGGTCGCGGGTCTCACTGGCGTCATCGTCACGAAACTGGACGGCACGGCCAAGGCCGGAGGCGCCCTTTCCGCCGTCGCCGAAACGGGCGCTCCCATCGTGTTCATCGGGGTGGGGGAGCACGTCGACGATTTCGAGAAGTTCGATTCGGCAAGGTTCATATCGCGCCTCCTCGGGATGGGCGACATACAGACGCTTCTTGAGAAGGCCCAGGAGGTCGTCGAGGACGAGGCGGAGGCGGAGCGGGCCGCGAAGAAGATCATGAGCGGGAAGTTCACGCTTCGTGACATGCGCGACCAGATGGACATGCTCACCCAGATGGGCCCGTTGTCGAAGGTCATGGACATGATCCCCGGCATTAGCGGCGCCAAGGCGAAGATGCCGGCCGGCCACATGGACGAAACACAGGCGCGCCTCAAGCGGTTCCGCGTCGTCATGGACTCGATGACCGAGGAGGAGTTGGAGAACCCGGACGAGATCAAGGGCACGAGGATCGCTCGGATCGCGAAGGGCGCAGGGGTGACGCCGAAGGAAGTAAAAGACCTCCTAAAGTACTACGAGACCAGCAAAAGGGCCGTGAAGTCGTTCGCCGGCAACAAGAAGATGCAGAAGAAATTGATGGAGCAATTCGGGGGGATGGAGGAAAACTAGGAAGCGGCCGAATAGATCCGGCGAGGATCGCCGGAATAAGTTCATGACCCCCCCCCCGTCCTTCCCTCCTTGGGGAGGAAAATTGGCGGACGCATACGCGACGTTGCTTTCGGCATCCGAATTAGCCGCGATTGCCCTCCTCGGCGGCGGACAAACGACCGCTTCAGAACTGGGCCGCCGTTTGGAACTATCTCGCCAGGGTGCCCACAAGCTCTTAGGGCGTCTCGCTCGTCGGGGTATAGTGGTGACGGCGGGGACCGATCGATTTCGAACCTATCGCCTGAGGACTTTGGACATACAGCTCCATGGCTTGGTCGTAATGAGGCCCGGGTGCGCGGAGGTGACTTTATCGGTAAGTTGTTCGCAGTATCGGTAGCCCTGACTGTCATTTCCGCCGTGGCGCAAACCTCCTTGGCCGAGCCGCCGGAGTACGCCGATTTGTACCCGGCCTCCACAAAAACCATGGACCTGCCGGCAGTCCCGGCCGGCGCCGCAGTCATCGTCGACGTCGCGGGCGATCTGGTCCTTGGGGGTCTCATCGCGACAACTACCGCACCTTTGGAGGGTTCTGACGGGCCCGACATCACCATCCGGGTCGGCGGGACGTTGACCCTCCTCCCTGGCCTCGAAATACGCGCTGCGGACGGCCGCGATGGCAAGAACGCCATGGCGCACGGAATCGCAATGGGTGGGAACGGAGGCAAGGGTGGCCGCGTGTTGATCATCGCCGAAGCTATTGTGGGTGGACCGGCGTCAGTCACGGCGGGGGCAGGCGGCGCGGGAGGGTCGGCCACGGCGTCAGGATTTCGGGACGCAAAGGCCATCGGCGGTGCGGGGGGTTCCGGCGGGTTCGTGAACGTTAGAGGTGAGGCGCGTGCGCTCGTGCGTATCACCGACGGCAACGGCGGCCACGGGGGTGAAGCCGCCGCCGCGGGCCAGGACGGCGAGGATTGCAGCAGCGTCAACGGCACCTCCAGTCGAATGGTGGGAAGGAATGCTAGCCTTGGCGGCGGCGATGGCGAATGGGCGTACTCCTCCGCCCAGGGCGGCTCTTGTGGGCCCGTGGATGGCAAGGGCGGCACCGGCGGAGACGCAGAGGCGTTCGGCGGGACCGGCGGAATCGCCCAGAACGCGACCGGGGGCCGCGGGGGCAATGCGACCGCCATCGCGGGAACGGGCGGAGATGGACTTGCAGCCTGTTATGTTTCGTACGACGCGGGTCTGGCTAGCGGTCACGTTCACGCCGGCGACGGGGGCGACGGAGGACTTTACAGCGCTATTGGAGGTGACGGGGGTGCGGGACTCAACGGTGGAAACGGCGGAGATGCCTATGGCTCCAATCTTGGCGGTCGAGGAGGAAACGCGTCATCTCCAATAAGGGCCGGGACCGGTGGAGCAAATGGCTACTACCCGCCAAAACCGGGCTTCTATCATGGCACCCGAGGCGGCGATGGAGGGACCGGCTTGGCGGGCAGCGGGGGGGCGGGCGGTGCCGCGGTGGTGGACAGTCGGGGCGGCGACCAAGGTAATTCTTCTTGCTTCGATGTCGTTGAACAGCAATCGCGAACTGTTCCCGGGGAGGGCGTTTTAGTGTTGATGGCCTTGGCCCTCGCTGGCCGACGACGGCGACCTTCATTGTAAACCAGCGGTTGACACTCCTTTATGCGCCTAGTTCTCGATTCACCGGCATGAAACCCCAAAGAGGTTTTCTGATTGGTGTGGTGTTTTGCGTACTCCTTGCCCAAAGTGTGCCCGGGGCGTTAGCGGTGACGTCGACTTGCAACATGGCGCAGGGCGTGCCTGGTCTCGACAGCTCAACCGGCAGCGGTGGCGATGGAGGGGACGCGTGCATCGTGTTACGTGGCGACGATGGCGCGACCGGGGCTCAAGGAACGGATGGCTGGCTCAATTGTACGCCGGGGGGTCCGGGCGGCGCCGGTGGATCCGTCACCTCGGGGGCGGCCAATGGTGGAAACGGCGGCAATGGAGTAATGGATGGTGGCGACGGCGGATCGGCCCGCTCGGAGGCATATGGCGGAAAAGGGGGAGACGGCGGCGCGGGCGGCGACATTCTTGTCGGCGGCGCATGCGCAGGCGGTAATGGTGGACCCGGCGGCAACGCTGCATCTGGCACCGCGACCGGCGGCAATGGAGGCACCGGCCTCTGCGGGCGGGGCGGAAAGGGTGGGGACGCAAGAAGCGTCGCGGCGCCCGGAGTCGGAGGTTCCGGCGGCAGCGGGGAGCCTCCCGGCCAACCTGGTCTGCCAGGGACGGCTCAACAGGGCGTCGCCCAGGCGGGTATTGGCGGTCAAGGTCCCGGAATCTGTCCCACGCAAATGATTGAATCCATGACAGCGCCCCTCTTCGAAACGCTGGAAGGCGTGGCCCCTCCAGGCGTTATCCCTCCAGGGTTGCCTGGATCAAATCCAGGAGGGCCACCAGGCGTGCCGGATGATTGCCACGACTATCCCCTAGGTTGTCCGCAGTAAGAGGTGGCATGATGAGGCGGGTCTCTCCCGCCCATCACAAGTATTGCTTCTCTTCCGCGATCATCTCTTCGGCGCGTAAGACGTATTTTCCATCGAGTTCGATGAACGTCTTCACGTAGATGGCGCCCTTGTTCCTGCTTTTTGGCGGCCTTGAGTACTCGACCACCTGTCTTCCCTGGTGGTTGTCCTGCGTGAGGACCAGTTCGCCGAGTTCGTCGCGCTTGTCGACGAGCGGGATGGGTTCGAGCGCCGTCTCGACCGCCTCGGGTTCGGCCGCGCGTTGGAGAAGGAGGATCATCTCGGCGACGAGGAGGACGGCCATCACGGCCGTTCCGCCGTACACGTACGTCTCGAAGGGCACGTTCCCGATGGCGCGTGAATCGATGATGCCGCTGTTGATGCCGACGACGACCAAGAACACGACCAAGGCGAGTACGGGGAGGATGATGAGGAGGAGCGGTGTCTTGACCTGGACGACGAATTCCTTCGTCGTCGCGTCTTGCTTCGGGGCTTTGGTCTTCTTCGCCATCGGTGTACTACTCCTTCATCACGGCGCTCTCGTCGCCGTGCCGCTACGTCCGCAATTGGGGCACGTCTGGACTGGTTTGGCGTCGTCGAAATTGAAGATAGTCGCGCAGGACTTGCATCGGATCCGTTTCACCGGTTGCTTCGGCGTTTCCCAGGAAGGCGCGCTTCCCCCGCCGGCGCCTTGGTCCAAGGCGCGTGCCGCGGGCGGAGGCGTCTCACCCGTCTCGACGGGTTGCGCCTCGATGGTCATCGTATCGGCGGCGAGCGGCTCCGGCTCGGCGAGGTCCATGCCGCTTCCAGTGCGCCTTTGGTCCCTGAACACGTAACCCACGGCGGCGAGGATCACGATGAGCAACAAGAGCAGCAGGTACGCAAGGGCACCGTCGATCGGGCCCGTGGCAAGGAGGACGAAGTAGATTGCCAGCACGACCACGGCCGCCGCGGCGCCGCCTTTGAAGACGTTCCCGCGCGTCGACTCGTCGAGTTCCATCACTTTCGCCTCCGAAGGCCAAGGACCGCAAGGCCCACGGTCGCTGCTGCGAGTATCACCATCGCGGCGGTGAAGAGGCTCCCGCCGGGCGGAAGGCTTCCGCCGCCGGTCACCGTGAAGTTCACACTGTCCGTCGATACGCCTTCGCCCCCGTCGGCGAACTGCGCCACGAAATCGACCTTGTAGTTGCCCGCGGCGTCGAGCGAGAGTCTGCCGCCCCAGATGCCGTCCCCGGCCACCGAATCGCCGTTCGTGCCCGCGTCGTTCAATTGGACGACGACGATGACCTCCGTGCCGCGGGTCACCCGTGCTTCGACGGCGGTGGCGGCCTTTCCGACGCTTGCCTGCAAGACGATCGGGACGCCGACTTGGGCGTTCGAAGGCGGCGAGACGGCTTGGACGAGCGGCTTCTTGTTGTCGACCGTCACGGCGACGCTAGCGGCCCCGTCGGCCGTGCCGTCGTTCGCACGTAGCCGCAGTTCAACGGCCCCATCGGGTAGAAGCGACGTGTTGAGGGACGCGGACCCGGAGTTCGGGAGCCGCTCCCTGAGGAGGACGTAGTCCCCCGCGGACCCGGTGGCCTTGTAATCGATGGTGATGGTCAACGTGTCGGACGCATCCACGTCGGTGGCCGTCCATTGGACGCGGTAGGTGGCGCCGATCGTGTCGTTCGCCTTCGGCGTCAATATCTCGATCTTCGGTGGGTGGTTGGCCACGCGAAGCGTATTGGGCGTCGTTGGGTCCCGGTCGCGGCCGACGTTCTCCAGCTCGTCCTCGGCCCGCGAGTAGTAGGAGATGAGCGTCCCCTTCGGCTTCACCGGGAGATCGGCGGACCACGTCGTGGCGCTTTCCTTCGTCATGAGCACCTGCGTGTAGCCGGCGTCGCCGCCCGCCTTCGCGAACAATGTCAGCGCCATGATGGGGATGTCCTTCGTGGACGACGCGGTCGCGGTCACATGGCCGTCGAGGGTAGATTGCGAACTCACGCTCGGCGGAGTCGTGACGACGAGCACGTTCGTCGTCTTCTTTGTCCCGGAATTGCCGACGTTGTCCGCCGCGAAGTAGCTGATCTTGTAGCTTCCCTCGCCCGCGAACACCGGCAGTTGCCCGAGCCGCAGCGACGCGACCGATGCGTTCACCCGGTCGGAATAGACCGAGGTGCCGCGCTCGATGGTGAAGTTGATGAAGGCCACACCCGAGGAAGCGACGTTGTCCGGCGGGTCGAGATCTACCGCCGTGAAATTGAGCCGTGTCTTGTCGGAGATAAGCGTCGAGTCCCCTTGGAGCACCTTGGGGTCGAGTACTAACGTGATCTCGGGCGCAAGCGCGTCGACACGGAACGTCCACGTGAAGTTGCTCTGGAGCTGTACAGGCGAGAGGTCCTTGGCGGTGACGGTCACTGTGACGAGGTCGCGCGGGCGGAAACCATCCGACGGTTCCACCTGGTACGATAGCCTGTAACCGTTCGTTATCGCGACCTTTTGCGCATTCACCGGGGTCGTCGAGCCGCCCTCGCGTTGGATACTCATTCCGATGGAATCGAGTTGGACACCATTGGCCGCATCGCGCACTTCAACGCTGATGACGGGTCGAAGGTTGGAGAAACCGCCTGCCTTCGGGCTCTCGCCCGAATAGAGCGGGGGAAGGTTCTGCACGCATTGGTACCCGCCGGTTGGGCGGTTCTCAAAGTTCCCGGCGGAATCGGTCGCGGTTATCGTCACAAGGTAGTCGTGGGGTGGCGGAACGCCCAGGTTGGCACAAGTGAGCTCAAGCGTGTAGTTCCCGTCGCCGTCGTCGTCCGTGAGCGTGGCGTCTGTCACTGTGGCGGTGGTTTGGTTCACAACTCGCGCCGTCACCGTGAAGTTCGTGTTGTCCGTCGCTTTCGCGTATATCGTGACGTTGCCGTTTATCTCCTGCCGGATCGGCGTCACTCCAACGTTCGCCTCGTCAAAGACCGGGTCCGTGTCGTCTCCAAGGTTGAAGTTCGCCTGGAAGTAGGTGGGCGTGCGGTTCGCGTCGATCACGGTGATGTTGAACGTGTAGGAACCGGCCTCCGCGAACGCGGTCCCACGGCCCGTGGCCGCCGTGAAAGTATAGTTGCCGGAGCCGTTCGTCGCCGTCCGAAGCCAATGCGTCGTGTCCGACGTGTCGCGCACCATCGTCGCGTTCGCGATCGTGCGTCCCGCCTTCGTGATGAGGATCGTGGCATTACGCACCATCACGTTCTCCAACACGGTCGTGTTGATCTTGAAAGTCTGCGGCGCCTTGAGTCCCGTCGGGCGTACAAGGGTGTTGGTAAGCGCTGCGGGGATCGAGTCCTGGAGGTGGACGGTATAGTTGGTCGCGGGGATTCGGAGTGTGTCGTTCAGCGAATCGGTGAACGACATCGAATACGTGTACGTTCCAATGTCGGTGTCCGGGTCCGATAGGTCGATGCCGGCGATGAACGTGTCAAAGAAAAACCTGACTACTTTCACGTTATTTGCGACGGCCTCGTTGAAGAATGGGCTATCGCAGTCGATTGCGTTTCCGTCGCGAAAGCACGTGACGTTGATACTCATGGGTCCGGAGAACAAGATGCTGGTGGCGTTTCCAAACGTGATGTTCACACGAGTGGGGTCGGTCACATCGTTGATGTTGTGGCCGCTCTTGTCAATTCTCAAAGTGACGTTGAAATAGTTTGTGCCGTTGAATTCGACCCGGTCCGCGGGTTCGACGTTCGACGTGCTGAGGATCTTCGGGAACGACACTATCTTGAAGCTCCTTGCCGGGCCCTCGCCCTTGTTCCCGCTCGGGTCGATCGCGACGACCTTGTAGGTGTAAGTCCCCTTGACGTCGTAGCTCTGGTTGAGGAAGTAGTTCGAGGATGTGCTCGTCGCACCGGGGCAAAGGACCGCCGTGCATCGGGTCATGTTATGAAGAGTCGAGTTGCCACCGACCGTCAGGTTCACTTGGACGGAGGCGAGGTTGAGGTCGTTGTCCGTGACACTGGCGTTGATCCTCACGTAGCTCTTCTTGTTCGCCGGCGCGTCCCAGGACTTGCAGAGCTCCGGCGGATTGGCGTTCACGTCGTTGTAACAGTAGACGATGGTGTTGTTGTTGGGGTAGCGTGGCTCCGTGTAGTTCAGCGCGGGGAATAAGGTCTCCGCATCCAGCCTGTAGCCGTTCTCCACAGTGGGTGCCACGAGGTCGGTGACGACGAACGGGAATTCGTACGTATTCGTCTCGTTCGTCTCGGCCACGATGTCGCTCGTGTCGAGTTCCACGATTATCTTGTGGGAGCCGCCGCCGATCGCGGACGCGGTGAGGTTGTTGAAGAGGAGGCTCGCCTCGTTGTCGGCGGTGCCGTTCGCCGCTCCGAGTTTCGAGACGGTCCAAGGCGTCGGGCTCAAGGCAGTCGAATCCTTCGAGTCGCGCCAGACGGTCATCGTGAACTTCGCGCTCGACGAGTTCGTGCGAGATTGCTCGCCGCCGGCGGGCCAATCGCCGAGGTTCGACACCTTCACCGTGAAACTGATGGGCTCTGTGGCGCCGTACGGCGTCGCCTTGAGCCCTAGGACGCTTGCCGTGATATCCGCCCCTTTCACTGCGATCTCGCGCGACGTGGTGTCGTTTTCAGGCGTCGGCGCCGGCAGGTACTTGTCCGCATCGATCTGGAAACCCACGGTGAAAGTCCCGGCGGCCGTGGCGAGGTCCAACGGGGGGATGTTGGTATTCAGGCCGTAGCTAGCGGATCGGTTCCCGCTGAAATCGGCGCCCACGTCGAGGATGCGTGGTTCCATCCACTTGTTCGTGATTATCGGGATCTTCTTGTTGCAAAACGCTCTTGGTGATGTCCCGCTCTGGACACCCGTGCAGGTCGTGTTGACGTAGATGGGGACGGCGACCCAGGACGTGTTCGCCAAGATCGTGCCCGTGTCCTTGTCGACCGTCGAGTTCGCGAACACCGTGGGGAAATCGCCCCAGTTCACGACGTACGTGTCACGGAAGAAAGTGCAGTACGGCGTGTAGTGAGAGTAAAGGTCGTCGGACGGGACCTGCCGGGTCGTTGCGGCCGGGGTCGAATCGGTGCAGGCGCCGCCGCCGGCGGAGTAGGTCTGCCAGGCACTCCCTCCGATGGAGACGATGCCGAGGTCCGGCTTCTTGCCGACGACGATGCCAGCGTATTTCAGGTTGTTCGAGGGCGATGTCGGATCGTCGTCGTCGATGTCGTCGACGCCGCAGTTGGGCTGCCCACCTACCGTCGCCACTTCGCCGGCTTCGCAGACGTCGAGTCCCGCGTCCACGTGCACCTGGATGCGATGGACGCCCACCTTGTCCTCGGGGGTGGCCAACGTGTATCTCATTTCGATGGTACGCCGGTCGCCGCCACGCAGGCTCTTGATGAAACAACGTGAATTGTTGGTGCCAACAAGGCTCAGGAACCGTTCGTTATCACAACCGCTCTGTTGACCTGCGACCGTGCCATTGACCTTGAACGCCTCCGAGTTGACGGAGTTCACGACGATCCCGTCCAGGTCGCGCACCGTGACGTAGAAGTCCCAGGCCTCGTTGGGGTCCGTGGCCAACTGGGACACGCGGGCGCCGTTGGTGATGTTGAACCGGATAAGGATGACGTCGCCGGTCCTTTCCGGCCAGGAGCCGTTTCCGCCATCCAGCTTGAAAAACGTCGGGTACGGCGCGAGGGACGCCATTTCCGGCCCGCCGCAGTGGGGCTTGCACACGTTGAAGTCTATCTGAAGGTCGATCTCGGACGAGGTCCGCGCAAGGCACGGGTTCGGCGCGTCTGTCGTGGTCTGGTTCCTGATGTGGTGATTCGAGCTGGTGGGGTGGCAAGCGGCCGCCTCCCCAACGGGCGAGAAGTCGCGAATCACCTCATTGGTGACCGGCGCGGCGGTGGCTATGAAGGCGATAACGAGGGCTGTCGTTGCGATCTGTCTGGTTCGAGGGCCTAGCATGGGCTACACCGCGTGCGTCCTTGGCTCCGAACAGGCCCTTCCCTTCCCTCGTAGGCTCGGTGCACGGTCTCGTGCGCCACACCGCCGGCGGAAACTGATCCGCCGGGAGCGGCGTTCAAGTTGGTTTGACGGACTTGAACTTTGCCACGGGGGCCGCGGGCGGCCCATCTAAATATAAGGGTGTCCTCCAAGGCGGGCGCAAAATCGTCTGATACTTAAATAAACCTTGTCTATTCACACGCGTCGGACATACAATAAGCGGCTCACCAACCGCCTGTTTTCGCCTACGGCGCGAAGGCCTCCTCGACGCGTGCGTCCGCTCGTCATGACGCGTCTCATCTCTTTGGCCGATCCTAGGCCAGCGGGGAAGCCGCACGGCCGCCTAAATCCCCATTACCACGCGAAGCACGTCCCTCGTCCCCGGCGCGAACCCAAGGATGAAGACGGCGAGTTTCACGAGGCCGGCCATGTTCTCGTCGTGGCCAAGATCCTGCTTGAGCTCCGAATCGATGACGTGGATGACCACGAGGATCATGAGGAACTTGATGATGGGGAAGCCCCAACCGTCCCCGAACGTCAAGAGGAAGTTGCTGACCGGGTGCTTTTCGCCGTAACCGATGAGGTTCAGCCCGAAGCCCGAAGCGCCATGGCACGGGGCGCTTGGCGAGTTACTCGAACATACCGCGAAAAAAGTCGCGAACGCGTCCAGCATGTGCGCGAAGACAAGTGCCGCGTTCACGCCGACCGCGTAGGGGAGAACATGCGCCCTCCTCTTCGAGAGGAGGCGGCCGGCGAGGAAAACGAGCGCCGTGATGCCGACGGCCGGGACGAGCACGTAGCCAAGGTACGCCGGGTTGAGCGTCACGGCGCCGCCAGGGCCCCACTGGCCTACGGTTATCCAGCGCGTCACCAGGAAGACGCCCGGAAGGACGAAGGCGATGCCACCCGCGAAAAGACTCGCGTTCACGGGGGAAGCCCCACGCTGGAGTTGAAGGCCGAAGAGGCCCGTCGCTAGCAGCCCAAAAAGCAGCATCAGGACCGGGTGCGGGAGGTACGCGAATCTTTCGGGGTCCCCCGTGGTGACGGCCCCGTAGAGGCTCACGAACGCCAACAGGGTCGCCCCGAAGAGCAACATGGCCTTACGCGGCCGCTCGACGTGACGCGCCGCCACGTGGATCCCCACGAGCATGAAGATGAGGACCAGGATTGAGATCTGGACGTAGATCACGGGCGAGATGAAGAGGTAGGAATAAGGGGGGGCAAAGAGGCTTGAATCCTCGAGGCTGCGGGCGACGGGGCCCAGCGCGATGAAGGGGATGAGCGCGGCCAGGAACCCAGCACCCGTTTCGACCCGGTGGCGGCGCAGCACGTGGACGTAGATGCCGAAAACGGCGATGGCGAGTAGGATCCCATAAACGCCCTCCGACACGAGCGTGTAGCCCTCCTTGGCGCCCGTCGAGCCCGCGGGGCAGCGGGGATTGCCGGCCGCGTCAAGCCCCGTGGCGGTGACGCGCCCGGCCGGATCGAGGCAGGCGGCGGAGATCTGATGCCCGTCGGCGTAGAGGGGGCCCCAGAGGTGCTGCCAGATGAATTGGTCGTAGAAGAAGCCAGGCGCAAGGAGAAAACCTGCGCCGATGAAAAGGAGCGGCACGGCGAGGACGGCGAGCCACACCAAGGCGGCGTTTTGCTCGTAGATGGATCGCCAGCCTTCGGGGGTTTCGCGCACGCGACGGCACTCGTTCGCGGCCATTAATAACTTGCCTTGGCCGCTTAGAAGGCGGCTCAAGGCGTGGGAAGTGGCGACGCCGTTTGCGAGGGTTTGTATCCGCCATCGTGGTTTCCATCGCCATGAGAACCGCGATCGCGATCCTCCTCCTCGTCCAGGCAAGCGTGGGTTGTCTCGTGCAGGAAAGGCATTGCGACGCGTCGCAGGCCCCCGTGCCGTCGGAGGGAAGCGTCACGTTCGCCGGGAGCGACGGGTTCCGCCTAGTGGGGACGATGTCGAAGGTATCGGGCGCGATGACCGCCGTCGTCATGATGCACGGCGTCAACGAGGATCGCCGCTCCTTCAACGCGACGGCGGAGCGCCTGGTCGCTGAGGGCTTCACCGTTTTCGCTTACGATCAACGCGGGTCTGGGGAAAGCAAGATCCGCAACGGGTGCGTCGTCGAATGGGAGAGCCTCACGACCCCGGAGATCGGCGGCCTCGTCGATGACGCGCGCCTTGCCGCGGCCTTCACGGTCGGCGCAAGCGACGCGCGCGCCGTGGTCTACGTGGGCGCGAGCATCGGCGCGAACGCCGCCTTGAACGCCGCCGTCTACACGGGCTTTGCCAAGGGTGCGGCACTTCTTAGTCCCGGGATCGATTACCGGGGGATCCGGGCCGATGCCGCGATGACGGTCGTCCCCGCCGGGGTCTCGATACTCATGCAAGTGGCCATGAACGACACGTACTCGAACCAGAGTGCTGCGTTCCTCGCGAACGAGGCGGGCAACAAGGCGACGCTCTCCGTCTACAGCGGCGGCGACCACGGCACCGCCCTCTTGGGACGAAAGGACGCGGTCGATGACCTCGTCTCGTGGTTGAAGACGGTCGCCGAAAAGTGAACGCGGCCAAGCGACGCTCTTCATGAAGGTAATATATGGCGCATACCTTTCCGAACCCGATGCCGAAGGGGAGTCGTGGATTTTCCCGGTGGGAGGCGTGCCGTCCATGATGGATTCCTTCGACAAATCGAAACTCATGGTCTTCCCGAGGAACGTGCTCGTGGGCCACGGCGTGCTCGATCAAGTGGGGGAACTCGCGCGGACGCTCGAACTCGACGGGGGTGTCACGTTGGTCACCGGCGACATGACGCGGACGATCGCCGGCGAGCGCGTCATGGACCTCCTCAAGAAGGCGGGCTACGTCGTCACGATGCACACGATAAGGGAGCCGACGCTCGCGGAAGTCGATGCGGCGCTTTCCACGGCCCGGCGATCCGGGTCCCGTTTCCTCGTCGGTGTCGGGGGCGGGAGCGTCATCGATGTCACGAAACTTGCCGCAAAAAGGCTCGGGCATCCTTTCCTCAGCGTGCCGACGAGCGCCTCCCACGACGGCATCACGAGTCCCCGGGCGAGTATCCGCGATGGACGCGGCACGGCGTCGATAGACGCAACGGCTCCGTTGGGGATACTCGCGGACACGGCCATCATCACGAAGGCCCCGTACAGGACGCTTGCGAGCGGTTGCGCGGATGCGATCTCGAACCTCTCGGCGGTAAAGGACTGGAAACTCGCGCACAGGTTGAAGAACGAGGAGTATTCGAGCTTCGCCGCCGCCCTCTCGCAGACGGCGGCCGAGATGATAATCGAGAACGCCGACGCGATAAAGCCCGGGCTTGAGACCGCTTCGTGGCTCGTGGTGAAGAGCCTCATCGTGAGCGGTGTCTCCATGAGTGTCGCGGGCTCGTCGCGGCCTGCCTCGGGAGCGGAGCACATGATATCCCACACGCTCGACCGGTTGTCGGCGCAACCGGCGATGCACGGCGAGCAAGTCGGGGTTGCGACCATCCTCGCCTTGAACCTCCATGGCGGCGAGTGGGAACGCGTGCGAGAGGCGCTTCGAAAGATCGGCGGCCCGACTACGGCCGCCGAGTTGGGCGTCTCCAGGGAGACGATGGTCGTGGCGTTGACGAGCGCCCACAGGATACGGCCCGAGCGTTACACGATACTCGGCGAGTCAGGCCTCACAGAGGCCGCCGCCGAGCGGGTGCTTCGCGTCACGGGGGTCGCTTGAGTTGACGCACACGCCGTCGCGCTACTTCCTGACCATTTCCTGCCTGGAGGTCAACGGCCTTTGCGCGTGACGCTGGTCGGGGAGGAATGGGCCAAAGTCGGCGCGGAGTTCGAGTACGGGGGGCTCGCCCCCGAATGCGAGCCGTGCAAGCTTCGCAAGGTCTGCCACGACCTCGAACCTGGGATGCGTTACCGCGTCACGGGGGTCCGCCCGGTCCACCACGATTGCCCGGCCGGGTTCTTCGAAGGGGGCTTGAGGGTCGCGTCCGTGGAGACCGTGCCCATTCCAGCGACGATACCCGTTTCAGCGCGCCGGGGCACCGCGACGACCCATTCGTTCGAGGAGTGCGGCGCGGCCTGCCTTTACAAGAGGCTTTGCAAGCCGAGCGGGATCCCGGATGGGACGAAGTGCAAGATCAGCGAGGTGGGTGAGGCCGTGACGTGCTACGTGGGACGGGAGCTCCTCTTCGCCAAGCTGGTCCCGGAAAAAAGATGAGAAGGCGGCCAGGGAAAGATCCCTGGCGCCGGATGGTGAAGCGTTCTCGTTCGCGTCCTAGTTCTTCGACATCTGGATGAGGCCGAAGGAATTGCCGTCGGGGTCGACGAACTCCGCTTCCGCCCCGCCCCACGCCGTCGCGGTCGGCTCCTTTGAGAACTTGACCCCGCGCGCCGAGAGCGTCTCGAAGCTCTTCGCCATGTTGTTCGTGCGGAAGATTATCCCCGTCGGCGTCCCGATACGGCGGCGCAAGGATTCGAGGTCGCCCCAGGCGCTATCCGGTTCGGCGGGCGCTATCGAGGCGTCGCTTTCCGTGACGCCGTACTCGTACCAGTCCATCTTCGGTTCGGAGAAGACCACCTTCATGCCGAGTTTCTCCCCGAAGAACCGGCGCGATTCCTCGACGTCACTCACCCAGAGGATGATGCCCGAAAGGTCCCCGATGGGGCCCGTCTGGCGGGCCGGCCGTCGGCTCGCGGTCACCGTCTTCGACGATGAGCGGGGCGTGGTCTTGCGAGCGCCCGTCTTCTTCGCGGTCGCTTTCTTGCCTGTCTTACCTGCAGTCTTTGATCTACGTGCCATGCGACGATCTCCTGTGCCGCTTCGCCTTCGCGGTCTACCGCTCCAGGCGAGGCCGGCTCGCCCGAGACAGGGTGCGAGGGTAAAAAGGAGATGGCCGGACCGTTGACATCGTCGAAGATCCGGGCGTGGTCAAGAATGCGGGGTCCGTGACGCGGGAAGCCGCCGGTGGATGCGGGCGATCAGTGGCCCGCGTGGGCGTGCGTGGCCTTCTTGGCCGCCGGTTTTGCATCGCCGGCCCCATCCTCGGAAGCGACCGGTAGAGGGGCTTTCGCGGGTGAGGCGGGAAGCGGGGTCGTGTACTCTTCGACGAAGCGTATCGTGCGCACCTTCGTGAAGTTCTTGATGTCGGACACGACGACGTACTTGGCGACGAACCACCGTTGGTCGTACTTGCACGCATCCGGCAACGTGATCGTGGCCACCTCATGTTCGATTCTCGCCTGGAACCCCTCGGTCTTGCCGTGCGCGTAGTCCATGTCGATTATCGTGAGGATCTGGGCGCTCGGGTCGCTCACCTCTTCGACGACCGTGAAGACGTATTTCAGCGCCTTCCCCGCGAGCGGTGGGTTGAAATCGAGTCTCACGCGGCCGGCCGTCACCGACATGACCGTGGCCGTGCGCTGGCCGATGCTGATGCGGGCCCCCGGGTGAGGCTCAACCTCGCGCTTCTGGAACTCGCGTAGGCTCATCGTCTCGAACTTCGCCGGGTCGCGTTCGCCGTACGCCTCGGGCGCAGGGATCGTGACCTCGGCCTTGATGCCCACCTTCGCGTCGAGGAGCGCTTTGTCAAAACCGGGGACGACACGGCCGGCCCCTACGACGAGCGGCAAGGCGCCGTACCAAGCGTCTTCTTGGTACTTTTCGTGCTTGCGGGCCGTCTCCGCGCTGGTAGTGTCGAAGAGTTCGCCGTCGACTTCGATGACTTCGCTTTGCTTCGTCATCTCGTCTCGGCCACTGCGGTGGCCTTCGATGATGTATGCGTCGTAGTCGACTTTGATAATGGTTCCTTTCTCCATGGGAAGCACCGGGTTGGCCGCGAGAACCGGGTGGCGGTATTAAAATGTTCTCTGGGTGAACGGGTCGGCCTCAGCCTCTTGCTTCTTTGTTCCCGTCCGGCGGGTTGGCATCGCTACCGTCGGCACTCAACGTTCCACATGAGGCCGAGATCTCCGGCGAAACCATCGATCGTCGCCGCCGGGTCCGAAACGAGCTCTCGCCAGTTCATCGGGTTCTCATCTGTTTGGCGAAGGATCCCGCCCACGGTGGTGACGTTGGTTGTCTGCGCGAGGGCGACGGAGACGACGCTTGTCCCGGACTGCTGGCAGTTCCAGACCTCGCCCATGATCTTCGCCTCGGCCGAGGACGACGTGAAGAAGCCGGATCTCTCCACTGTGCCGTTGTATTCGAAGAAGAAGGCGGGGTGGCCGCTTTTCAACTGCCGCTCGCCGCCGGTCTCCTGGACGCCGATTCGGATCCCGCGCGCCTCTGCCTCCGCGATGACCGCCGCGCGGACCTTTTCCCGAAGATCCTGTTCGGTGGGAAGCAGCATGCCTTTGAGCGTCGTCACCGAAAGAGACGCCGGGTATCCGTTCGATCCTCCGCCGGGGTCCTGGTAGACTTTCGTCTGGATCGTGGAGAGGCCGAAGTTCGCCTGCCTTGGAGCCGCGTCGGAGCGCGCTTGGACGAACTGCCACCCGTTCGCTCCGAGGAGTTCCCGGGGCACCTCCGCCACCGTGAAAGCACCTATGCAGCCCGTGGAGGCGGACAGGACGATGCCGCCGATTGCGAGGGCCAGCACGGACTTTGCCGTCACGAGAACCGATTGGGGGCCTGGAGAATAAGGTTCCTCTTTTGTGCCACCGGGAAAGATGGGTCTTTTTTCATGGCGCCAAGAGCAGATCGATCCGAGCCAAGATTCCCCCGTCCGCATCGTTCTCTTTCTGACGCTGGGCGCCGGGGAGGGTCTCCGTGACTCTTACTTGGACATGCTTCGCAGGTCCAATCGCGAGAGGGCTCCCGGTGGATCCCGTACGAGCGGTGGAAACTCCCCCTCCGGGCCGTGAATCTTGATGACCTGGCGCCACGCGATGCGTCGTCGCGTAACGCCCCGTGGCGAAGGTCGTCAACCGACTCGATGAGCGTGTCGCGCCACCCAATGGCGGCGCCGCGCGACGCCGGGGTCGTTTTCTTGTACCGGCCGCTCACTCGAAGTCCTTGACCGTGTCCACTAGGAAGCTTCGCATCATGTTGTCGGCGGGAAGCGTCACGTACCTGACCCAGCGACGCGCGCCTTCCTGGTTCACGTACCCGCGCGTTATCGTGATGAACTCGCGGCCGTCGTTCCCGTCGACGACCTTCTTGAGCGCGATCTCGATGTACCCGTTCTTTCCGAAGCTCTTCGTCTTCTCTTTGAGGACAGAGTATTCTGGCATTCTCACCGAGACCAGGAAAATGCGTGGAAGTGACAATCGCTTTTTCCCGTTTGAATGGGTCGAGGCCGTCGAACCTCATTCGGCGCCTTTTTCCTGGCGGGGAGGTCGCCGAAAGTTCCCAAAACAGTCGAACGCGTGCGGGGTCGGGCTCCTGACTTCATTGCAGGAAAAGGGTTGCGGCGCCGCCGAGTTTCTGTGAGTTCACTATGAGGACGAAGTTGTATGCTCCAATTGTCTCGTCGTCGTGCGTCTCGCCAACGTCCACGCCGTATGCGAAATTACCGCCGAACATGTATTCGCGGACCGTCCATGCCGCTCCGTTGGGGTCCGTGAAGGCGAACGTCTCGCCCGTCGGAACGAGTGCTTGGCCGCGCGGGTCCGCGCCGCCCGTCGCGTAGACGATCTTCGGGGTCGCCAATTCGATCACGCCGAGCAGGTCGCCGCCGGTCGCCTTGCCGGAGATGACCGCGAAGTTTTCGTCCACGGCCTTCACGGTCACGAATTGTGTCGCCGAGTGCGAGGATTCCGACGTCACGGCGGCGCCCGCTGTGAGGGCGAGGAGCAAGGGAACCGCGAGCATCGTGGTGAATTTCATCGGCAACTCCAACACGATGTCGGGAGGAGCCGATATGAAGAGTTTCAAGACGGCGTATGCAAAAACAGTGTGCCCCGAGGGGATTGGAGGCGTCGACTTTTGCCGATTCAGGCGTTCCTGGAAATTAGTATATAAGTTCTTTCGTGGACCACTATTCGATTCCGCCGGAGGTGGGGCGAAACCAAGGCCGAAAGGGTGAACCGCGCGTTCACTTGATGGCGACGATGAACGGGCTCCCAAGCTGGTCGTCGATCTGGAATCCGCACTCGGTCGATAACCCAAAGTTGGCCTGGTTGAGGGCGTTCGTCGCCCACCAATAGGCCTCTTGGAGGCTGACCCGCTTGTCCGGCTCCGTGTACGCGGGAAGGCCCATCGGAACGTCGTTCGTCATGTTGTCCGCGGGGCCCCAACCGTCGGCGTCGCCCGAGCGCGCACCCTCATGCCATTCCTGGAAGTAAAGATGGCCCGTCTGGGTATTGCTGAAGCACTCCGTCACAATCGAGTCCGAAACGCTCACGATGCGGCCCGGGCCCGTGACACCCGCGCTCGGCTCCTCCACGGGGCCGTAGATCTTGTCCACGAAGCCGCCGCAGAAACTGCAGGAGATCATGAGGCCGAGCGGCACGCTGGACTTGAGGGGCTTCAGGAGCTCCGCGAGTTCGCGATCGTAGAGCGCGTCGCAATCCTGGTGCTTGCCCGGTACCTGAAGGCAGATGTAGGAGCCGACACGACCGTCGTCTAAGTACGCGTTCCCGTGGTCTTCCATGAAGAGGAGGATCTCGCTTCCCGGGCGCGCGTTGGCGCCGGCGATGATCTGGGCGAGAGCGGTCTTGAAGTTCGCCCTTGTGGCGGCCGGGTACGGGGATGGCCCCGTCACTTTCTCGGTCCGACCGTCGCCGTCCCGAATCTGGCCGTCATCGTAGAGGAATCGCATGTTCTCGCGCTTGAATCCGGCGGATTCGATGGTCTTGCTGATGTCTTCGAGGAGATGGAAACCCGCGTCGCCGAGGTGGACGTCTTCCTCTTGGCCTTCCATGTCCTGCGTGCCATGCGTGATCCCGTTGTGGAGGAAGAGGGCGAATTTGATGGGGGCGATTACAGGGTTGGCGGTGTCGTTGCCGCTCGTGGTCTCGTTTCCTGGGGGATTGACCACGGGGGAGCTTGCCGGGGGTCGTGCGCCTTTTCCGGTGGGTCGCTCGTCCACCGTGACGTCGACCGCGCCAAAGAAGTCGTCTTCCTGGGTGATTATCTTGATGGTGACCCGGTAGGTGCCGTGCGACCAGTACGTGTGCTTGACTGAGGGCATCGAGTGCGATTCGGGGGAGCCGTCCCCGAAGGTCCACGTGTAGCCTGCGGGGTTCGGTGGCCGGCTGGACGCGGGCAAGAAGGTGATCTCGTCGCCTTCGAGGGGAGCGCTGGGCGAAAAGTTGATTCCGATCTCCGTGCCCGCGGGCGTGTAGAGGCTCGATAGGTCATCGTCAGGATTCGTGGGGCCAAATACGCACCCGGCGAGGCTTACCGCGAGTAGGGGGACGGTGACGAGAAGAGTAGCGCGGGCTCTCATATCCGACCTGTTTCTCTCTTTAAATACGATATTAAGGTTTGTTGTGCAGTCGATGGACACCGCCTTAAGAAGCCGCCACCCTGCTAAATCGCATCGTCAAGGCGGAACCTCGGAAATCCCCCCTATCTTGACCGGATCCTTTTCGGGATTCCTGTGGGCGTCAAACTTTCCGCTTCGTCTCTTACTAAGAGGCCTCAGGCAGCCACCGGGCGACCGATAGGTTCTTAGCTCCTTGTGGCGCCTATGGTTGCATGAGGTGGCCGGGCGCCTGCACGATGGTGTTGTGCTCTGTGCTGGTCTCCGGGTGCGTAGGTCCCCTTTCCAATCCGGATTTGAGCCCCGTTGAGGTTTCGAACGCCGAAGGGACCGGCCTGGATCCAGCCGATTGGAGAGAATCGGCAAGATGGCTGGGAATTCCAGCGGGAGATTCGTATGGAATCTTGAGAAAGAGATTCACCGTCAATGACACCTACGAATTCCTGGGCTCCAAGGTACAAGGCCTTGCCATCGAGCAGGAATCATTGGCTGCCGATGCCCACGTTACCTTTTCGGTCTATCGAATCGAAGGCGACGAAGTAGTCTGGTCGACCACCGTGACGGGTTTCTTTCCAGTGGGTGCATCGTCCAGCATTGGTGTTTTGTCGAACGGGGAACCCGTCGAACTGCTTTTCGTGGTGGCGGCGCACACCGCCTCCGCGGGACGGATACGCATCGGAATCCCCATAACGTCCATTCCGCCCAAGGTTTCGGACAACACGACCGCGGGAAGCTGGCTCGCGCATGGTCCTTCGACGATTTCCTTTTATTTACTGCCTGGCCCAAGGTCGTCGACCAGTACCTTTGCTGACGGGCAGCCGGTTTCCAGTGGCGTAATGGAACGAGGAACGCCCTTTTCGCCCACGGGGGCGGCCGCGCCACCGTTTCTGTCCTTGAGTACGCGACACTCGGGGGGCGCTTCGGGCGTCGAATTCGCATTGTCTCTGGTGTCGGGCGCAGGAGGAGCGGCCGTCGTCAATGCGACTTGGAGCGGGGATGAGGCCCAGTGGTTTTCCACGCGAGCCACGCCGCCAAACCGGCCCGCTGGCCACGTGGCAGCGGGCTTCTACGAGGGGGAAACGGGAACCGAGGTGGCCATCACGGGCGCCCTCGCGGTCCCTTCCATTCGCTTGGTTCATGTCAGCGTGCCCTTCGATTTGGCAACGCTGGATCTCAAGCACAGGCCTTATTTCTCGGGCGCGGGGATGACGGTTCCAGCAACGAGTGGTGGAACGTGCGTATCGGCGCCCTCAGGCGGTGTCTGTGCCTGATATTGCTCTTCCCTGGAATCACGTTGGCCCGCTGCCGGCGACACAACACGTCGGGGTTATCGCGTTTCCAACAGGCCACGACTCCCGCTAAGGAGATGCACTACCTGCCAAACAAGGACTCCGGTGGTTACGGCGATGCCAGCCAACGAAACGAGAACAAAAAGCCCGGGGAACACGGCTGGTGAGACATCCTCAAGACGAGGTGGACCGATCGCCGTGATTGCGTAAGATGCCGGAGGGCCTATGACAAGTAGAAACACACCGATTTGCGCGATCAGCCTCGGTGCGGCCAACGGAATCAGAAGAGCTAACGCGGCGGCGGCATAGTACGTTGCTGCCGCGCCAAGACCGCTTCCGACCATTCGCATTTCGGGGGTTGGTGTAAATGGGAGTGGAAGGTACCTTACGGTGCCGGCTAAGAATATCGCCGATAGCGTGCATGTGCTTAGGACAAGGAAGCCGACCTGAGCACCCCGCCGCGTTTCCGGGAGCTGGTTGAGGATCCCGAATGCCAGGAATCCAATCAGCCACCCGAGTGGCACGAGGGGCACACCTAGAGGAAGCGAAAATAACGACGCGGTGAGCAAAATCATGCCCACAACGTGCAGGATTCGTGGGTTTTTCACTGGTGCTTCTCCTGAATCGCTGACTCGGTCGACCCCAATTATGCGTTTTTCCGCCATGGAATCCAAGTAACGTTATGCGGGGAATCGTGGTTCTTGACCCGCCTGTTGCCCCCCATGTCAAATCCGCGAGTGAAGTGGTCCAGGCCGGTCCAGAGTCGTGGCGCTCATACAACCGACCGCCGTTTGGATTCCGCCCATTGTATTTTTCCGCGGATCAGGGTAGCCATCCAAGTTCCCGCGAATAAGTACTCAGCAACGTGTCCGCCCCCATGCCAACCCCACAGGCGCGGCCATTCGGGCCCGTAACGCAAACGATTTCTCTAGGCACGCATGACAACCCTGCGCAGGCGGCCGCACGAGCAGCTCCGTCGGCGTCCACTTGATAGATTATCCCGCGAAACTCGCCAAGGAGCCGGGCACGAAATCCCCATTCTGGTGGGGCGACCTGCGGATTGTAATGATCGCCGGCGTCCTTGATCATCTGAATGTAGTCGCCAGGCTCCCCTGTCCAGGTGTTGGATGTACAACCACCCGACCAACCGCCGGAACTCCAATCGCCCTCCCCGGAGCAGGTCATCGTGTCTGGGCCGTCGCTCCATCCAGTGCCATAACAGGTCGTGACCCCGGTGCACGACGCACCTGCCCCGCTTCCGCAACCGCCACCGGCCGAAACGCTGGTCGCCCACAGGTCGTGATTCGCAGAATTGTAGACTTCGATCTTGTTTTCCTCGCTAGGGCATTGGTCTGCGCAGTCGGGGTGATCGCTGTCAAACGAGCAAGCCCCAGCATCCGCCGACGGAATGCCGGCGACCGAACCCAAAATCATCGCGACGCAAAAAAGACGTTTCATGTGATTTTCACCCTCTCTGGCGCGTGAGGCAAAACGCCCCCCGTGTGCCGAACATGGACATCTGGGTTGATATAGTTTGGTGGGCACGCGCAGCCGTTCCGAGCCGCCGGGAAACGTGGCGTTGGTAGTGCCTTCGGGCGCGCGGTCAAAATAGAGGTCAGGGGAAATTCCGCCTTTTCCCCGCCTCGACGACCGCTATGGCCGTCATGTTCACGACATCGTTCACGTCGTCGCCGCGCTGCAGGACGTGGACCGGTTTCGCCATTCCCCGAAGGATCGGCCCAGTCGCCTCGGCGTCCGCAAGCCGCTGAAGGAGCTTGTACGCGATGTTCGCCGATTCGAGATCCGGGAACACGAGCACGTTCGCCGCGTCCGTGAGCTTCGAGAACGGGTAGGTCCCTCGGAGGATGTCAGGAACCACGGCCGTGTCCGCTTGCATCTCGCCGTCCACTTCGAGCGTGGGTTGCCGTTGCCGCACGATCTCGACGGCGCGTCGCACCTTGTCGGCTCGCGGGTGCTGGGCGCTTCCGAAATTGCTGAAGCTCAACATCGCGACGCGTGGTTTCACGTCGAAGCCTCGGGCCCCTTCGGCCGCCTGTATCGCGATCTCCGCCAGGTCTTCGCTCGTGGGCTCGATGTTCACCGTCGCGTCGGCGAAGAAGAACACCTTGTTCTTGATGGTCATCATGTAGATGCCGACGACCTTGTCCACACCCTGCGCGACACCGATGACTTGGAGGGCAGGCCGGAGCGTCTCCGCGTAGTGGCGCGTGAGGCCCCCGATGAGCGCATCGGCATCGCCAAGACGCACCATCATCGAACCGTAGTAGGCGCGTAGGCGAAGCAGGCTCTCCGCCTCGGTCATCGTGACGCCTTTCCGTTTTCTCGCTTCGAAGAACTCGTTCACGTAAGCGTCGCGGCGTGGGTCCGTGAATATGTCCACGATCTCGGTCTTGAAGTCGAGGCCGAGGGCCTTCATCTTCGAGCGGATCTTCTCCTGGTTTCCGAGGAGGATCGGGTAGGCTATCCCCTCGTCGGTGAGGATCTGGCAGGCGCGGAGGATCTTGTCGTGGTCGCCTTCCGGGAACACCACGCGCTTCGGTGAGCGCTTCGCCTTGTTGAGGATTATCCGCATCATCTCGAAGGCCTTGCCGAGTTTGGCTTCGAGTTCGTCGCGATACTTCGCGATGTCGACGGATCTCCGGGCGACGCCGGAATCCATCGCGGCCTTCGCTACGGCCGGGGCGACCCAGAGGAGCACACGCGGATCGAGGGGTTTTGGGATGATGTAATCGGGGCCGAACTTCAACGCTTCGAGTCCGTACGCGTCGAGTACGGAATCCGGCACGTCTTCGCGTGCCAAGGAGGCCAAAGCCTTCGCCGCGGCGCGCTTCATGTCCTCGTTGATGGCGCTTGCCCTCACGTCGAGTGCTCCCCTGAAGATGAACGGGTAGCCGAGGACGTTGTTCACCTGGTTCGGGTAGTCCGACCGGCCCGTCGCCACGATCGCGTCCGGTCGGGCCCCACGCGCCTCCTCGTACGGGATCTCCGGGTCGGGGTTCGCAAGAGCGAAGATCACCGGCTTCGCGTTCATGGGTTTCAGCATGTCTCCCGTGACGACGTTCGGCGCGGAGAGGCCGAAGAACACGTCGGCGCCATGAAGCGCCTCCTTGAGCGACCGGGCACTCGTCGCGCCCGCGAACTCCTCCTTGTACGGGTTCATGTTGTTGGGCCGGCCCTTGTAGACGACGCCTTCGCGATCGACGAGGGTGATGTTCTCGCGTTTGGCGCCGAGTGTGACGTAGAAACGCGCGGAGGCGATCGCCGCGGCCCCAGCCCCGGATATCACGATCTTCACGCGTTCGATGCGTTTCCCGGTGAGTTCCAGCGCGTTCATGAGGGCCGCGCCCGAGATGATGGCGGTCCCGTGCTGGTCGTCGTGGAAGACGGGGATCTTCATCTCGCGCTTGAGGCGCTCTTCGATGTAGAAGCACTCGGGGGCCTTGATGTCCTCGAGGTTGATCCCGCCGAAGGTGGGTTCGAGCCGTTTCACGGTCTCGCAGAACCTGTCGGGGTCGAGTTCGTCGATCTCTATGTCGAAGACGTCGATGTCCGCGAACTTCTTGAAGAGAAGTCCCTTCCCCTCCATCACGGGTTTCCCGGCGAGAGCCCCGATGTGGCCAAGTCCCAGGACGGCGGTGCCGTTCGTGACGACGCCCACGAGGTTGCCTTTCGCCGTGTAGCGGTAGGCGTCCTCGGGGTTCGTCTTGATGTCGAGGCAGGGGATCGCGACCCCCGGCGTGTAGGCGAGCGAGAGGTCGCGTTGCGTGGCGGTGGGTTTCGTCGCCACGACCTCGATCTTCCCGTGCGGTAGGCGCTCGTGGTATTCGAGGGCCTCTTCCTTGGTAGGTTTGTGCGGTTTCTGCATCGTTTCCGGCGTCGCCTATGGATTTCCTGGTTTAAGCGTTTGGCGCGTCAGGGTGACAGAAACAGGGCATTTCATCGTCAAACGCACGCCCGGGGCGATAGGCCTCCAGATGAAGCGAGTGCCGTTGGCGGGAACCGTTCGGCGCGCAAAACTTGCAAAGGCTTATCTTGACAGACAGCGAGACAAGGAAGTGACTGCGGCACTCGTTCCCTCGAAGCCGACGGCGGCCCCGCCGATGTGCGGCAACTGCAAGCGTTCTGCCACCCACATCCTCGGCGGTAGCTTCTCGAAGTTGAAATCGCCGCGAGTCTACTTCTGCGCCGATCACGCCCGCGAATGGAACCTCGCCCACAAATTCGGTGAGAAGGCGGCCGTGATACGCGCGGCTCCGGCGTAGTCGCCTCGACAGGATGACGCGGGGCGCGATCCGGCATCCGTCCCGGCGCACATGTTCGGCGATCGACGCCCGACTTGTGCGCGATTCCGGGTAGCCCTCCCACAGGTCGGTTTGAAGGGCGACCACTCGCTGCTCCCTCCACAAGAGGCCTCGCCTCGTGACCCCGTCGGAGCGCGTAACACGCCGTCGGCTCGGTCGTGTCGTGGCGACCTCCGATGGCTGACCTTTATCCTTGGCAGGGAACGTATGAGCGTTTCGGCAAACGTTTAAGACCGGGAGGGGCCAGGGCTAGGTTCTGAAGAAGGCTGAAACCTTTGGCAAGAGACAATCCAAAGAGGGTGGGCCCGTTGGGACCGTCCAGGCTGCGACGTCGCCACATCGTCTACAACGCGATCCTGTCAAGTCTCCTGGTCGCGTCCGCCGCCATCGCGGCCGTCACGATAACGTACAACACGTCGAGCACCATCACGCCATCGCTCAAAGCACCGCCGATGATCTGGGCGGGAGGGCCCGACAGTTCCGGCAACAATTTCGTCGCCTCGTTCTCGTTGAGCAGCAATGCCACGTATTACACGATCACGATCAAGCCGGTGCCAGAGGCGAACGTGACGTTCAGCAACTTCACGACGCTCCGGAACCAGGCGAGCGAGGCCTACACGGTCACCGTCACCGGGACGAGCGTCTCATCGAACACCAAGATACTGGAGATGAAGATGGTCTTCCACAACTACGTGTCCGATTCGGTCGTAGCGACGCTCGATTTCCGCGCGGGTTCGCCGTCCGCTAGCCTTGGAAGCGTGTCGGCCTCCGCCTACATGTACACCGTCCTCTTCATCAAACTCGACACCGGGACGAACGCTGCCGACCTGCCATCAAGCGTAACAGTGTCCCTTACCGTAGCGCCGTGATTCGCATGACGGAGATCACCGACCCAGAGTTCCTCATGAAGGCCGCCACCCTCCTTGGAGTGGCCGTGAGCGCCATCGGGGCGAATTGGCAAAGGCTCGACGGTCGCGAACAGGCGTCATGTCTTATCCTCGCCGGCGCCGGGGCCCTGCTCATGATAGGGAACGCGGAGATCGCCGCCCGACCTTATGGGCTTGCGCTCGACATCGCGTACCTGGTGGCCGCCTCCGTGCCGGTGGCCCGCCACTTGGTCTACGAAGCGCTCGAGTATGGAGGAGAGCGACGCACCGGGCCGGTGGGAAATCGAAGGCGTTAGAACGGCCGGTGGTGACGCCACGCGCCGCACGCCGCTGATCGTCTTTCTCGTCGTAGCAGGCTTGACGCAAGGCGTGAGCATCATCTACAACACCGGTTCCGAGAACGCCGTCTCGCTGTTCCAGCAGTCGGAGATCCCGATACAACTGGCTGCCGGTCCCCAAGGGTCGACGACCATCAATGCGAACAAGACCGGTTCGCTTTCGTCAGTCACGGGAGGGCTCGCCGCCGCATCCTTCAACACCACGTTCGTCAACGACACGTCTGCGACGGCCTACCGCATCCGTTTCACGCACGTCTCGACGTCGGGGACTTTCTCGGAGTGCGTCCAGTGTGACATACAACTACGGGCGGGAACGACCACCAGCACCCAGATCAGTTACTCGCTTGGTTCACTCGTGACGAGTCAGGGCGCATACCAGACCATCGATGCACCCGGTGGGGCGGCATCGAGTTGGCACATCTGGGCCGTCGCAACGCGAACCGTCCTCGCGGACCAGGTCGTGACCGTGGCCTACGTGATGGAAATAGTCCCCACGGGGGGCACGTCGCCTAGTGTCGTTTACTTCAACATGACCATGAAGTTCACCGTGTAGGGGACGTTTTCTTGGCACCGCCGCATCGGTGTCGTCAAGTCGGGCCCTTTGGGCAGAATGTGCCTTTCCGCCATGCGGCGGTTCTTGGGATTTGAACCGGTCCCAGTCGTCGTCACGGCTTAAGAAGGGGCTGTTTGGAAAGGCCGCCGTGCCATTGGCCGAAGCGCCCGTTGGACGTTTTTCACAACTTGTGGGGTTTATCTCAGCGCGACATCTCAACGTTCATCGGTGTCCGATTGACGACGAGACCTTCAGCCGCGAACGTGATTGGAAAGTTTGGAATCGGGTCGACGCGGGCCGAAAGCCTTCTGCCGCTTCTTACCGTGCCCGTCGCTTTGGTCCTCGTCGCCGGGGCCGCGCTCGCAGCGATGACGGTCTCGTACGCCAACACGTCCTCGACCTCACACTCGCTCAAAGCACCCCCCATAATCTGGATCGCGGGCCCCGACAGTTCAGGAAACAACTTCGTCTCCTCATGGAGCCTTTCGAGCAACGCCACGTACTTCAGCGTCACGTTGATGCCCGTCCCGGAGGCGAATGTGACATGGGGCAACCTCACGACCATCAAGAACCAGGACACGTCGGCCTACACGGTGACGGTCACCGGGAGTAGCGTGTCCGGAAGCTCCAAGGTCCTCGACTACAGGATGGAGTTTCGCAACTACGTGACGGACGCGCTCATCGGCACGCTGAACCTGCGCGATGCCTCGCCATCGGCAAGCCTCGGCTCCATGGCGGCGGGCGCGCAGTGGTACGTAAAGACTTACGTGAAGCTCGACACGGCGACCAACGCCGCCGATCTCCCGTCGAGCGTCACCGTCTCCATCTCCCTCGCGTAGGTGAACACATGGAAACCGTCTCGACCGAGCTGATGATGAAGGCGCTGACGCTGGTGGGCGTCGTGTCTTCGTCCGCGACCATGAGCTGGACGCCTATCCCGGTGCGTCGCCGCGCGGCGCTCCTTGCGATAGCCGGTGCGGGCGTCATCCTGATGTTCATGAACGCAGCCATCGCGGGCTCCCCGCTTGCCATGTGGGTGGACGCCGCCTACGCGACGCTTGCGATCGGTGCCTCGGGAGCATGGTCATTTGATTCGACACGGCCCGCGGGCCGGCCCATGAACGAGGCCAAGAGCCAGGCTGCCGCGAAGGCGCCGGCCGTAGGCCTTCACGCGGCGTCTGCCCTGCTCCCGCCACCCCTGTCCACTCTTGGCATCGGTCGCATCGACTGGCATCATGCGCCGGCCTTCACGCCGCTGCCGGGAAGTCCCATTCCTGACATGCCGGGCGCCGCGGTCGCCTCGACGCCGCGCCCCGCCCGCCACAGTCCAGCCGCGCCGCCGACCGTCATGGCCCGCCGCACGCGTGGCGCCGCCACCGACCAAGAGCGCCAGGGAGCGACCTGAGACCGTGCGCGGATCGGGCTTCGCGGCCGTCGCCATGGCACTCATGCTCATCGGCCCCGTCGAAGCCGTCTCCAGCGTCGCAGGTACGGACAACACGATAACGCATTCGCTCCTTACGGGAAGCGGCGTGCCCGTGCAGCTTTTCGCCGGCGTGGACGGAGCCACGACCGTCGGGTCCGCAAACACTAGCGTCGTCTCGCACGTCACGGGTGGTCAACTATCCGCGAGCACGTACAACACGACCCATGTGGAGAACAAGGGGTCGCAATCGGTGCGCGTCCGCATCGCGTTCGTCTCATGGACGGGAACGACCACCGATTGCGTGACGTGCAACATCGAACTTCGACGTTCATCCACCACTGCGAGCCAGATAGTCATTTCCAACGGCGTCGTGACACAGAGCGTCGGCTCGTGGGTCACGATCGATGGGACCGGCGGCGCCGCGACCAAATGGTACGTCTACGCGGTCGCCCGACGCACGGTCCTCGCAGACAACGTGGTTCCCGTCGATTATTCTATCGAGATCGCCCCGTCGACATCGTTGTCGCCTTCGGTCCAGTACCACAACAACACGATGGAGTTCACGGTCTGACGTTGGGCTTCCTAACCGACCGATGACGTGCAATATGGGCATCGCTTTGCACCCAACGGAATCGTCATGGCGCACTCGGGACAGGGTTTCGTCGTTGCCGTGCGCCCCTTCGGGCTCTCGGCGAGACGGTTGATCGTCCGTATCATCATGAAAAGGGCCGCCGCGACTATCGTGAAGGTCATGAGGGAGTTGAGGAAAAGACCGAACCGCCAAGTGACCGCGCCGGCTGTCTTGGCAGCGTCGAGCGTCGCGTAGGGCCCCGAGGGCGCCCCCTGCCGCAAGACGACGAACAGGTTCGTGAAATCCGTCCCCCCCATGAGAAGGCCGATGACGGGCATCAGGAGGTCGTCGGTGAAAGACTTGATTATCGCCCCGAACGCAACGCCAATCACGACCCCGACGGCGAGGTCGACCACGTTCCCGCGCATGATGAACTTCTTGAACTCTTCGATCATGAGGGATCGTGCGGGAATCGCGACCGGCGTATTTATGGCGTTGGGGCGTGCACGAATACGCGTTCCACCCGCACTGCACAGAACTTGCACCCCGGCGACCCTGAAAAGGGTCGATCGTTCCGGCGGGGTCTCAGCTTCGCCTCGACCCCACCGTGTTTGGTCCTGCGCGTTCCACCCGCACCGCACAAAACTTGAACTCAGGTATCTTCGCGTACGGGTCCAACGCATCGATTGTGAGAAGGTTCGCCGCTGCCTCCTTGAAGTGGAACGGGATGAATACGGTCTTCTTAGGCACGCGCCGACCGACTTTCGAGCGCAACGTGACATCCCCGCGCCGCGAGGAGACCTTCACGGTCTCGCCATCCCGTATCCCGGTCAGTTCCGCATCCTCCTCGTGCATCTCGACGAACGCGTCCGGGCTAATGTCGTCGAGCACCGCGGCCCTTCGGGTCATGGTGCCGGTGTGCCAGTGCTCGAGGACGCGCCCCGTGTTGAGGACGAACGGGAACCCTGCGTCGGGGAGCTCCTTGGCCGGCAGGAACTCGACGGCTTTGAACAGCCCCTTGCCGCGGGGCATCGTCTCGTAGATGCGCATCCCCGGTTTCGTCTCATCGCGGGCGGGCCACTGGATCGGACCCGCTTCGATGCGTTCGTAGGTTATCCCCGCGTAGTCGGGAACGAGGCGCCGCATTTCATCGTGGATCTCCTGCGGCGAAGCGTAACGCATCTCGTAGCCCATGAGGTTCGAGATGTCCTGTATTATCATCCAATCCTGGCGCGCCTCCCCCGGGGGCTTCACGACTGCCCGGCCCAGTTGGACGTGGCGGTCGGTGTTGGCGTAGGTGCCTTCCTTTTCGAGTCCGGTCGCGGCCGGGAGGATGACGTCCGCGTATTCGGCCGTCTCCGTCATGAAGATGTCCTGCACGGCGAGGAAATCGAGGGAGCGGATGCAATCGTCGACGTGGTTCATGTCCGGGTCGGAGAGTATGGGATTCTCGCCCATGATGTACAGGCCGCGTACGCGTCTATCCGCCGGCACGTCCGATGCAGCGGCCTTTACGATCTCGGTCACGGTCATCCCGCGTGCTGGCGCCGTCGGGACGTTCCAGGCGGCGGCGAACTTTTCGCGGACCCTCGGATCGTCGGCGCTCTGGTAGCCGGGATAGTACATGGGGATCGCCCCCATGTCGGATGCCCCTTGGACGTTGTTCTGACCTCGTAGCGGATTGAGCCCTGTTCCTTCGCGCCCGATGTTTCCTGTGAGCAGTTGAAGATTGATAAGGCAGAAACTATTGTCGCTTCCTGTCGTGTGCTGGCTGATGCCCATCCCCCAGTAGACGGCGGCGCGTTCCGCCTGTCCGTACGCGAGCGCGGCTTCGCGAAGGAGCGCCCTCGGGACGCCCGTTATCTTTTCCACACGTTCCGCGTCGTACGGCTTCGCCGCCTCGACTAGCTCGTCGTACCCTTCAGTGTTGGAGAGCACGAACCCCGTATCGACAAGTCCCTCGTCGATGATGATCTTCATCATGCCAAGGTAGAGGGCGACGTCTGTCCCGGGGTTCTGTTGGAGATGGAATCTCGCGAAGCGGGCGAGTTCGATGCGGCGGGGATCGACCACGATGAGGGTCGTCTTGCCCCTCGCCGCCTGCTTTATCAGGTTGGCGATGACCGGGTGGTTGTCGGTCGTGTTCGACCCCGTGACGATGATGACGTCCGCCTCCTTGATGTCGTAGATGGCGTTGGTCATCGAACCAGTGCCTATCGCCGTCTGGAGCGCGTATACGCTCGATGAGTGGCAAAGCCGCGTGCAGTGGTCGATGTGGGGTGTGCCAAGGCAGGCGCGCACCCACTTTTGGAAGATGTAATTCTCCTCGTTCGTGCATTTTGCCGACGAGAATCCAGCGAGCGAGCCGCTCCCGTGTTCGCGCTTGAGCCGTGATAGGCCGTCGGCCACCGCCTTCATCGCCTCGTCCCATGTCGCCTCCCGGAAGACATCCTCGATGCGACGGGTCCCCAGGGGACCTCGGGAAACCCCGTTCCTGCGAATCAACGGCCGTTTGAGCCGTTCCCGGTGCTCGGTGTAATCCCATCCGAAGCGTCCCTTGACGCACAGGCGCCCGTGGTTTGCGGGCCCGTCCTCCAGCCCATCGGCTCTCACGACTCTGTTGTCGAGAACGTCGTACAAAATCGCGCATCCGACGCCGCAATATGGGCAAATCGATTCAACGGTGGTCAATGCGTCCTGCCCCACAGGTTGCGGAAGCGATGCCACGCGTTTTTCGACGAGGGCGCCTGTCGGACAACGCTGTACGCATTCCCCGCAGGTGACACAGCCCGAATCGCCCATCGGGTCCGAGTAATCGAAGACGATCTCCGCGCCAAAACCGCGTCCTGCTATCCCGATGACCTCGTTCACCTGCACGTCGTCGCATGCCCGCACGCAGCGGTAACAGTTGATGCACGCTTCGGCGTTGAAGATTATCGCGCTGTTGGAGGCGTCCTCGCTGCGAGGCCGCACGGACGATGGGAATCGCGCCTCGGCCACGCCTACCTTCGCCGCCCACTTCTCAAGCTCGCAACCCTCCGGCATGAAATTGGCCTTGCACGGCGCATGGTCCGCCATGAGAAGCTCCAATACCATGCGGCGCGCGGCCGAAGCCTTGCCCCCGGAGGTCTTCACTTTCATCCCGGCCTCCGCCGTCCGCGCACACGCTGGGACGAGCGCACGGCTTCCCTCGACTTCCACCATGCAAACGCGGCAAGCCCCGGCGACGGGAAGCGACGGGTGATAACATAGCGTGGGAATCTTTCGTCCGCGGCGTTCTGCGGCGAAAAGAAGGGACGAGCCCGGGGGAACGGTCACGGATTCCCCGTCCACCTCCAATGTGACGGAATCGGCTTTGTCCTCTGGCCTGTGCCGCGGCGGGCCCACGGTCAGGGAGAGACCGGCCGATTGAAATCATTGTCGCTTGATGGCGCCACCGCGATCTTCAGAGGCTCTCATGGACTCGGGCGCGCGCCAGGGATCTCAAACCCGAAAAGGGCACCCTTGCCTTCGCCGTCGCTTTGCGCCCAGACGTGCCCGCCGTGCTGTTCGATGATGCCCCGGGATATGAAGAGACCGAGGCCAGTGCCGGAACGCGCCCGACCCATGTGGTGGAGTTGGGAAAACGGTTGGAAAAGTAGGTCGAGTTTTTCAGGCGGTATCCCTGCACCGTCGTCTTTTACCCACGCGACGACGGACCTGGCTCGTCGTTCCGCGTGGAGTACGACGTGGCCGCCTCGCGGCGTGAACCTCAAGGCGTTGGAAACGAAATTGTCAAGGACCTGCGTGAGCCGTCTCGGGTCGGCGGAGATCACGAGATGCTCGGGGGCCTCGACGTCGAGACTCACGCCGGACTTCCCCGCCGGCTCCTTGTAGAGTTCGAGGGTCTCGCGAAGCACTGTGCCGACGTCGGTCGGCTCAGCGTCGAGTCTCAAGCGCCCTGATTGCAAGCGTGACGCGTCCGACAGGTCCTCGACGAGGGACGTGAGGCGGCGGAGGTTGCGTTCGAGCACCTCCAACGAACGCCTCTGGCCGGCCGACAGCGGGCCGTAATCGCCGCCGGAGAGAAGCGCCAACTGGATGTTGATCGGAGTGAGAGGCGTGCGGAGTTCGTGGGAAGCCGTGTTCATGAACGTGTTCTTGAGTTCCGCGAGCTCCTTGGTGCGCGCGACCATCTCCTCCGATTGTCGTGCCCTTGCCTTTTGCGCCACGATCCCGGCCCGAAGGCGATCGCCGAAACCCACAAGGAGGAGGATCCCGACTCCGGAGGCGACCGCGAAGGAGAAGATGCGGAAAGCGACGAGCGCCAGGGGGCTGGGCGTAGGGGCCAATGTGAGATTGAGGGCGACGAGGACGTTTCCGGCGATCCAACTGGCGGCGGCCACTGCATACAGGAATCGACCCGAGGCAAGGGTCAGTGCGAGACACAAGAAGACCATCGGCACGAGGATGACGGCAGGCGAACCCGGAAGGACGATCGAGTACGCAATCGCGCCTCCAAACAGTCCGACTCCCAGGATTGTGAGCGCCGCGCCAACCCGTTCCTTATCCAAGTCTCGTCTCGCGATCACAAAGCACGCGCCGACCGCGATGGCCACCGCCGCGCCCTGGAACCATATGGGGTCTCCCGTAGAAAGACCGGCGGCCACCTCGATGATTCCAACTATGAAACCGACGAGACTGAAACCAAGGAGCGCGATTGGAAGGTTGATTCCCGACGCGAGCTTCACAACTGCCCGAGGAAGACCATGGTCTGCCGTCACCCGTTCGCTCATTTACGTGCCGGTCTTCCTTTGGCCACGACCACCTTTACATCTTGACCGAAACCCTTAAATCTTGCTTCACGTCAGGATGAACGCGAACGTCACGTACGTGAAGAGCACCATGATGAAGCTGTGGCGTAGGCCCATTACGGCGCGCCCGGATTCCATGATGCCGGCCACCACACCGTTACCCACCGCTTGGACGAGCGTTGCCACGAAATAGAAGGTGCGGTACTCGTCGACGCTTATCTTTCCGACGCTCAGACCGGCGAGCTGGACGCTGGACCCTCCGCCGACGCCGGCCGTCGCTTGCGCGATCTGGGGGACGAACGTCCCGTAAAGCGTCCCAGCGATGCCAAGGAAGACGAGGAACGCGATGTAGATGATGGCCGTGTAAAGAAGCATCGACGTCGCCCTCTCGGTCTCAAGGTTCTTTATCTCCCGCGCGTCGCGCGCGGCCGCAAGGAGGACGTCCGTCACGTTTCCGCCTGTTCGCGACGCTTCAAGGATGAGTGCCACGGCCCGTTCGATGAGCGGGGTCTTCGCCCTTTCGCCGAAGCGCTCCAGCGCATCATCGAAGGCGACGTTCCAGCTCAACTGGTCCGCCATGCGGACGATCTCGGGTGTCAGGGCCCCGTATTCCCCCTTCGAGGCGATCTTCACCGCGGCCGGGAGTGTGAGCCCGGCCTTGCGGCTTGCCGCCAGGTCTCGAAGGAAATCGGGGAAGCGTTCCTCGAGCCGTTTCACGCGGCCGCGTCGCGACGCGGCGTAGAACCCGTATGGCCCGATGAAGACGAGGATGGAGAACGTGAGGAAGTCGAGCCAACGCGTGGTCGGGATGCCAAGAAGAGCTATGCCCGCAAACAGTGCGCCTGCGGTCGCAAGGAGGACCCCGCCAAGAAGACCCGAGATCGCAAGGAGGAGGAGGCCCGTGCCGGTCTCCGTTTCCGTCGGGACCTTGTAAAGCGGCGTCGAAGGCGCCCGGGCCAGCCTGAACGAGGCGACGACGCTCGCGATGAGGACGAGGACGACGAACCCGAAGACCCCGAGCAGTACGGAATTGCGCGGGATCTCTTGGAGTATAGCGACGACACCCACCCCGAAGACGAGGAGGAGCAAGACGACGAGGAAGAGAAGGGCGAACGCGGTGACCGCCGGGAACGTGACCGCGGAGGCACGCGACAGGCCTGTGGTCGCTCCGTAAGTCTCGCGTCGTTCCGTGAAGACGCTGTAGATGGTCGGCAGCGAGCGCGCGATGAAAAGGGTGAGGCTGAAAGTCACGTAGCCGGCGAGAAGGAGAAGCGGCGAATCACCTGGGTTGAGAGTGAGAACACCGACGACCGAACCACCGACGGAAGAGGCCCAGAATGCGGCCGCCGCAAGGACAAGCGTGAGGCCGAGGCCGACGATCTGGAACGGCCCCTCAAGGCCTGTCGAGATGCGTTCCGGCGGGCTTTTCAGGGAGAAGAAGTGCGCGGCGGCGGAATCAAGCGCCAATACGGCGACGAGGATGGTCGCGATGCGCAGTATGGGCGTGGAGGGGACGCTTGCACCCGTGCGAGTGAACAGGCCGGCGACGATGACCGTGATGGAGAAGAGCGCGAGGAGGTTGAGTAGGACCGCGGACGACTTGAGCGGGCTCCAATAGCGTGACAGCTCGCGGCGCACGTAGGGCGTCGTCGGTCTTTTCTGCTCCAACGCCTCGATGCCGCGCCCGAGTTGGATCGTCGCCACGTTCACGACCAACCCGGCGACCGAGAGGAGGATCCCGCGAGCGTAGGTCGCGTCCGTGTTCGCGATCACGGCGCCGGCGACCGTAAGGAGTGTGGCGAGGACCAGGCCTGCAAGGAGGAGCGCTTCCCGGGTCTTTCGCTCGATGGCCAACTTCACGCCTCCGGGGTGATGGCCTTGATCGTCACGGCGAAACCCGCCTGCGCGACGGGTAACAGTATGAGCATCATGATGTACCCGATCGTGATGGCGGACCGGCCGCCGCTCCCGAAGGCCGTCATCACAGTGAGCAGCACGATGAGGAGGAGCGGTGCCGCGACGACCACGGTCACGTAGGACTCGGCGAGGACCGCGAGGCTCTCGATGAACTTCTTCTGGTCCTGCCTGTTCTCGTAGACGTACTGCTCGCTCTTCGTGAGGAAGTAGTTCTTGAGATCGGACCCTGATTGGATGGCCGTGATCGCCCCTTGGAGAAGGTCCTGGAATTTGACCGAGGGGCTCCGATCGATCGCCGCCGTGAGGGCCGTGACGATGTCGCGGCCCAAGATCGTGAGGTCGCGGCTGATGTAAGCGGATTCGTTCGCGACCTCACCGTAGATGGGTTGGCGCGCAAGGCTTCCGAAGATCTTGTCCGGGGTTATCCCGGCCGAGGCGAGGGTGGCGATGTAGTTGAGAGCGTAGGGGAGCTTCGCGTCGATGTCGCGGGCCCTGCCCGAGGCGCGGATGTCGGGGACCACGAACGTGAGAAGGTAGATGGTGAACGCGAGGACCATCGGAAGGGGGACGAGGACCGCGAAGACGACGGGCGGCACGACCACGCTTTTCGCGAAGACCAGGATCGCGAGGATCAATATCGGAAGCAGGCTCGCGGCGAACGCGATCACCATGTTCATGTAGGAATAGCTGAGGTAGAGCTCGGGCCGCAAGTCGATCTGGGCCTTTTGGAGCGAGAAGCGCAGGTGCACGTTGCTACGCGCACTACGTTGCACCGAGCGCCCGAAGACGCGGTAGGCGAAACGCTGGTACTTAGTCGGTGGAATGGTCAGCGCCCCCGCTTGTTACCGCGCCGTGTGGCGGCATCAGGTCCCCTTGCCCTGCCCAGGCCGCGGCCTTGACGTCTCGGCCACCCGGGCAAGAAGCGTGTCGGGCGTCGAGTAGTATGCGGACACGATGTCGCCGACGTCGCGGACGTTACGTATGCCCTTCTCCACCATCCATTCGATTATCCGAGTCCTTCGATCCCATTCGGTCTCAAGGTCGGCCCTGCCGAGGCTCTTCGTCTCCATGATCGCCTCGAGGATCTGGCTTTTCCCCATGTACTCGTGCTTGTCGGCCTTCGAGTCCCATCGGAAGACGGTGTTCGTGAGGAGATCGCCCGTGTCGGGGTCGATCCCCACTATCTCGACGACCTCGCGGATACGCCGCACGAGCCGTTGGTTTATCCTCACCTGGATCTGGATGGCGATGGCATCAAGGGTCTGCAGCATCAATCGTGGCACGTTGATCGGCTCGTTCTCAAGACGATACACGGCGGATTGTGCGCTGTCGGCGTGCATGGTGCTGTAACAGGCGTGGCCCGTCGCCATCGCCTGGAAGAGGGTGAGGGCCTCCGCGCCTCTCACCTCGCCGACTATCAGGAACTCGGGGCGTTGACGAAGCGCCGCCTCCAAGAGCTTGTACATGTCGACCGCTCCCGACGGGCGGCCTTGCACTATGTCGCTCCCGAAGCCTGCCCGCGTTAGACCTGCGATCCAGTTCTCGTGCGGCAGGTTCACTTCGCGCGTGTCCTCGATGGAGACGACCTTCTTCTGTGGCGGGATGAACATGCTCGCGGCGTTGAGGCTCGACGTCTTGCCGCTCGCGGTGCCGCCGGCGAAGACCATGCTGAACCCCTCTTCCATCGCCAGCCAGAAATAAGCGGCCATGGAGGCGCTGAAGGTCCCAAGGCGCACGAGATCCGGCGGTGTGAGGGGGTCGGACCTGAACTTACGGACCGTGAACGACGAGCCACGCGTCGTCACTTCGCGAGACAACGTCGCCTGGAGACGGCTCCCGTCGGGAAGAGTCGCGTCGAGGATCGGCTCGGCGATGGAGATGTGCTTCCCGCAGCGCTGCGCGAGGCGGATGACGAAGGAATCGAGCACGGTCTCGTCCTTGAACATGAGGTTCGTCTTGATCGACTCGTACTGGCGGTGGAAGAGGTAGATGGGGATGTTCGGTCCGTCGCATGAGATATCCTCGATGAGGGGGTCTCGCAACAGGACGTCGACGGGGCCGTAGCCGAGGAAGTCCCGGAGAAGGAAATACTGCACCCTCTGTTTCGACACCTCGTCGACCAGCACCGAATGATCGACAATCGCCTGGTCGATCGCGTCCATGAGGAACTGTTCCCAATCGGTCTCGTCCTCGAAGCGGCCGGGAAGCGTCCGGATCAACGTGTCGCGCAGGAATCCCAGGACGTCCTCTTCCGGCTGCGTGAGGACGGGTTCAATGGCCTCGTAGAGGTATTGGTTACGCGCCTTGTCGTAAAGGATCCGGATGTAGGCCTTGCCTTCCTGGATGGTCGAGAACTCCACTTGGGCGAGCTTCTCTCGGTCGATCTCCGGGATCTCCGTGATGGGGCGGTCCGTCGACACCCCGAGTTTGGGCATCAGGTCCTTCACGTACTGCTGGTGCTTCACCGCCTCGTCGCGCACCTTCTGGTGCTTCGTGACCTTTGATTGGACGGCGCGCGAGCGTTTCTCGAAGTCCTTCTGCTCCGAACGTTCGGCCGCGGCCTTCGCCTTCTGGTCGTGCTTCAGCTCCTTGAGGATGTCGCGCGTCTCGCGGCTTGCGACTTCGGGGGGCGGGGTCTCGGGTGGCTCGACCTCGGGAGCGGTGAACTCGCCCGTGGGCTTCTTCTTGGGCCGGGGGAGACCTTCGCCGGCGTCCTCACCCTCCGTCTCTTCGCTCAAGTCGTTTCACCTCGCTGGAATTTAAGCGGGCCTGGTAAATGAAAATGCCGGATTACTGACGGGGCCGAAAGAGTGGCCGCCGATGGTTTTTCCGGAACCCCACGAGGGGTCGCCGCGCGTCGCGCCCATGGGCCCCCGACGCGGTGTTTGCCGATCAACCCCGGACCTCCACCCGGATGTCCCCGGTGATCGTCGTCCAACCGGTGGCCGCGTTCATCACGTAGAGATCCACCGTATCGACGTCGTTCGTGTCGCTGTCGTAGCAGAAATGCTGCGTCGACGCCGTGCAGTCCGCGATGTTCTCTCCCGTCAGGTTCGCCGCCCCGAAAGTGCGGTTGAACGCCGACCGCCACGAATACGCGGCGACATTGTCGATGAGAAGATGCGCGTTACCGGTGGCCTGCGTCGTCCGGGTGATCCCGGTCACGGTCGAGAGGACCTGGATGTCCCCGCCGGAGGCGACGTCTTGCGAACCTCCGCCGATGGTGGGGGCCTGGACGGTGACGTAGAGTTTCCCGGCGCCAGTCCGTTGCGCCGTGATGAGACTTCGAAGGTCAACGTAGCTACTGCGCGACTGGTTCACTTCAAGCGCCCCCAATACGTACCGGAAAGTCTGTGCTTCGAAGTGGGACGGGCTGGTCGTCATGGCCATGGCGCCCGATGCAGTGAAGACGGTCGTGGCCCCGTTCCCGACGGTGATCGTCGGAGCCGTCTCGACGCGGATGCTTCCGGACGATTGCCCAGCGCCGAGGATCGGAAGGCCCGCCGTGCCGGCCGGGAGGTTGCGGCTGAACGAGCGGTTGTTGAGCTCGCGCGAGATGTGGTCCTCGGCCGCGTCCGCCCATCCGCTCATCGCGGTGCGCACGGAATCGCTGTGCGACGCCTCCCAGTCGGCGGCCCACGCGGGGACGAAATTGAGGTTGAAGACGGTCAGGAACGCCACGATGCCGGCGATGACGAGGATCGCGCCGAGGACGTTGACGACGGCGGAGTCTCTGCGGTGAAGCATACCGCGTCGAGTCATCAGACCACCTTCACGAATATGCGGAACGCGTCGTTCACGTCGGCGACCGCCGCGGTGACCGTCTCGGAGTTGGTCGACCGCGTCTCGACCAGGAACTCGTACAGCGCGCCCGCGTTGTTTGGGGGCGTCATGATGACGATGATGTGTGTCGTGTTGTCGGCGACGCCTCGCACGGAGAAGTCGATCCACCCCGGGGCCCAGGGTGTGGGGTCGCGGATGTTCCAGTTCGCCGTACCGTTCGAGGCCCCTTGGGGCGGTACAGAAACGGCCCACCCGATGGGGATCCAAAGGCGCGTGTTGGCGGTGATGGCGTCAGCCCGCATGGTCCAACGGAACGCGACTTGTTGGGCCGTCGCCGCGGTCCGGTTCTGGAAGCCCGTGACCGTGTCGGTCCCGTCGAATCCGAAGATGTTCAGGTTTGCCCCGGTCGGGTTGTGGCGGACGTTCTGGGAACCTCCGGTGATGGAGATGGAAGGCGAGCTGAAATTGACTTGGGCGAAAAGCTCCGTAGAGCCGGCCGTTGTGGTCGAGGCCGTCGTGAAGGACAGCATGAAGATCTTCATGCTGTATGCTTTGAGCGTCACTGCGGCCGCCGGATTGCAGGTGACGTCGCTTCCGCCCGAACCGGTGAGAGAACAGGCTTCAAGGTCGTCGTCGGTCCCGCCCGCGACGCTCGCCGTGGTGAAGAAATTGTTCGTTGCGAGCAATGGGGTGATGAAGAGGCGGACGAGATCGATGTCGTAGTCGGACGGAGTGGGATTCACTATCGTGAGGCCGATCTGCACGATGTTGGCGTCCTCCTGCTCCGCCGTGTAGACGAGCCTCAGCTGCACCGAGTTGACCGAGTCCCCGTTTTCGGCGAACACGTTCCCTTTGTTCGTGACGGTCACCGCGAGTCGTGCCGCCGTCGTGTTGGTTGCGGATGCGGTGAGGACGGACTTCGCGCCTCCTCGCCAATCGACGTATTTGAAGTTCGCGGAAGTCGACGCCGTGCCGATCGTCACGGTCGTGATGGGCGTCGTTCCATCGGTCGCGTTGAGGAAATAGCCGATCGTGCTGTTGGTCTCCAGCGTTATGGTGAGGGGAGGCGAAACGGGCGAAGCGGCCCCGCCACCGTCCGTCGTCCGCAGCGTGACCGTGTAACTCGTCGACACCATCCCCGGTAGAAGCGTCGTGTTGCTCGTCGTGAATTCCAGATAATACGGCGGCGGCGGCCCGATCCCGTCCCCGGAGCCGCCGCTCGACGGTGGAGTGCCGGTGATCGTTATCGGCGTCATGGCGGCAGTCGTGTTCGTCGCCACGGCGAGAAGCATCGACGTCGCCCCTCCTTGCCCGTCCTTGTACTTGAAACTGGCCGTCGTCGAGGCGGTCCCGATGGTGATGCTGTTGATGATCGTCGTGCCATCGGTGTCGTTGAGGAAGACACCGCGCGTGCTGTTCGTGGAAAGGTAGATGGTGAGCGGTGGAGCGTACGGCGAGGAGGCGGTGCCCGTCGAATTCTTCAAAGTGATGGTGAAACTCGTGGTGACCGTGTCCTTGGCGACACTCGACACCACGGTCGTGTAGTCGAGGTAATACGGCGGCGGTTGGAAGAACACGGGCGCCGGGTTGGTCCCCGTGATGCTCACGGCCGTTGCGACGCTCGTCACGTTCGGGGCGAAGGCCGCAAGGACCGTCCGCGTCCCTCCTGAGTAGTCGATGTACTTGAACTGGGCGGAGGACGAGCCTGTCCCGAGGGAGATCGTGGTGATGAGCGTCGTCCCGTCCGACGCGTTGAGGAAGTAGCCCGTGGTGCTGTTCGTGAGAAGTGTGATGGTCAACGGCGGGGAATCGGGGGAAACCGCGGAACCGAACGAGTTCCTCAAAGTCAATGTGTAGTTCACGGACACGGTCGCCCTCGCCAGCGTCGACACGACGCCGCTGAACTGCAGGTAATTCCACGTATAGGGGCCGGGGTTTGTCCCCGTTATCGCGATCACCGCGGCGGCCGGCGTCGTGTTCGCTGCGTACGCCGTTATCACCGTGTTGGAAAGCGCCGCGTAGTCGATGTACTTGAAACTCGCGGTGCTTGCCGCGGCCGCGATGGTCACGTGGGTGATGAGCGTGGTCCCATCGGCGTTGCTTACAAAGAAGCCGGAAGTGCTGTTCGACGCAAGCGTGACTATGAGTTCGGTAGGCGTGGTGACGGTAGAGCCCGTCGTGTTCTTCAAGGTCAACGTGAAAGTCGTGGACGCGGTTCCCCGGGCGACGCTCGCGGGTGCTGTCGAGAAATTGAGGTAGTTGGACGGCGGCTGGATGAAGGGCGGACTCGGGTTGGTCCCCGTCACTGCGATGACGGTCGCTTCCGGTGTCGCATTGTGCGTCACCGCCATGATAACAGATTGGGTCCCGCCGTTGTAATCGACGTACTTGAAATTGGCGCTCGAAGCGGCGGCCGCTATCGGCACCGTGAGTATGCGCGTCGTCCCGGCGAGAGCGTCGAGGAAATATCCCGATGTGCTGTTCGTCACGAGGGTCACGTTGATCTCCGCCGGGGCGGTGACCGTCGCGCCTGTCGTGTTCTTCAGAGTTACGGTGAAGTTGGTGCTCGCCGTCCCCCGGGCGACCGTTGCGGGGGCCGTCGTGAAGTTGAGGGCGAGGCTTGGCGGCTGGATGAACGGCGGCGACGGGTTCGTCCCCGTGACGGCGATCTGGTGCGCCGCCGCTACAGTGTTGTTGGCGACCGCGACGATCGCGGGGTGGCTTCCCGCGTCGTAACTAATGAACTTGAAGTTCTGGCTAGGCGTCGATGTGGGGATGACGACGCCCGCTATGCGCACCGTCGGGTCCGTGTCGTTGACGAAGTACCCCTGCGTGGAGTTCGTGATGAGCGTCACGTAGAGGTCGTTTGACGGTGCGGTCGCGTGCCCCGTGCCGTTGAGCAGGGTGACCGTGAAACTCCCCGAGGCCGTCCCCCGCGCGACCGTCACCTGTGTGGCGTTGAATTGAAGGTAGTTCGGCGCGGAGCCGCCGCCTCCACCGCTGCCGCCAGTTATGGCCGTCGTCGTGAACGTCCGGAACGCTTCGGCCGTGTTGTTGTTCCCGAGCGCGTCGACCGCCGTCACCTTGTAGTGGTACTGCGTCCCCGCGGTGAGCGAAGTGAGGCTCAGGCTGTGGGAAGTGGTCGAGGTCCCGGTCGCCCACCTTCCAGTGAGCGAAGGCGTGGGGCCGAAGGTCACGTTCGACGATGCCGCCTCATCGGTGGTGAAGGTGATCGTCGCGCTCGTCTGCCCCGGGGAGCCGGATGAGAGGGAACTGATGGTGGGCGCGACACCATCCACCGAGACGACGCTTGCGGTGCCCGCGAGGAGGTTGCCTGCGACGTCACGGGTGCCGGTCGGAGTACCTATGCGGTTGACGGTCGGCACGTCGCTCGTCGCGAACGAGGCGGTCGTGAATTCCGCGGCGGAACCATTTCCCAACAGTACGACGGCTGATATCGCGACCGTCGGCACGCTCACCGTGAAGTCCGCCTTGTCGATCGTGCGCAGGGGTTCCGTGAAATTCACCTGGATCGTCGTGGTGGACGTGGTCCTTGCCGACTGGAGCTGCGGGGCGGTCGTATCGGATTGTTGCGCCGTCGCCCCGCTGAGGACGACCGCGCCCGTGGATGTCTGAAGCACGAGTATCGAGACGGCTTTGCCGGGGAGAGTGGAATCGGTGTAGCGCACCTGGTCGCCGGTGACGAAGTCGGCGCCGGCGTTCTTCGACACGCCGGAGGGTGTTACCACACTCCAAGCTGGGTCGGCCGCGGCCAATCGTTCGCCAACCGTCACGCGCGTGGGCACGCCGTTTATCTCGACCGTCACCCCGAGCACCATCAGGGGGATCGGCGAGCCGCCCCTGTGCTCCAAAACCAGGCGGTCGTTGTTGGTCGGCAGGACGAAAGTCTCGATGACGGCGTCTGTTGGCGAAGTCGGCGGGGGAAGGCTGAGGAGCAGATACATGAAACCAGCCGCGAAGACCACAGTGATGGCGACCAGAAGCACGCTTCCAAGGATGTCCGTGACGCCCGCGTCGGGGCCGGCAGGGCGTTGGAGCGCGGAGCGCGTCGGTCGCCCCTCGGGCGCGCTACGTGCCGTGGTCATCTTCACGCGCACCCCCATCTGGTGCGAGTCACTAGTCCAACCATCCAACGCCACGCCTTCGGCGCTTGTATTATAAGACCAGCCTGAAAACGGTTGCCATTTATCCAGGTTTGACGATGGAAAAGCAAAGACTTTAGTCGGCAATCGTCGATTCATGCTGCGGCGCGTCCCCCGGCGAAGGTCGCGCGGGCGTCGGATCGGGACCGCGAGGGCCCTTTGGTTTGCTCCATTCAAGAAAGAACACCGAGCCGCTCGCGAACACGTTGGAAAGGAGGATCACCAAGAACGCGACCCCCTGAAACAGTTCCGGGGAAGGACTCGTGAGGCCCCGGGCAGCGGGATACGCCGCCATCGCCGCGGCCGCGAGGCCATTCGGGAGCATCACGGCAAGAAAGAGACGGTCCTGCCGGAGCCTCGGAACCATGGCGGCGACACCGATGGCCGACACGTAGCGGGCAAGGGCCTTGACCAGGATCGCGGCCGTCGCAAGGATAACCACGGGCGCCGTGAAACCGCTGAGGTCGAGGATCAAACCCATGAACACGAAGAAGAAAGTCCGGACGAAGAACGTGATCTCTGCCTGCGACGCGTGCAGGTTCTCGCGGAAATCAGCTGCGGTCTTCACCTTCAACAACGGCTCAAGCGCATGGGAGTTGCCCAGAATGACCCCGAAGACGAGCGCCGCGAAAGCGCCGCTGCTCTGCGCTCCCTCCGTCGCTACATAGAGGACGAGGACCGCGGCAAGGGTCAGGAGATAGTTGTACTTCGGGGCGCGCAACCAATGCAACACGAGGATCCAAACCACCGCGGCGACCGTTGCAAAGAGCGCCGAGATGGTAAAACTCCCGAAAAAGTCGCGGGCGAAGAAGCCGATGTCGAGCCCGCCGCCTTCGACGATGACCTGTATGATGGCGAGGGAAACGATGATCGTCAACGCGTCGTTCAGCGAAGATTCGAGGGACAAGACGGTCCGCCCGGCGTCGCTCATCCGGAGTTGTCGCACGAGCGACATGATCACGGTCGAACTGTTGCCTCCGAGGATCGCGCCGAGGAGGAGCGCCGGCAGCGGCTCCCATCCGAGATAGAAGGCGGCTCCGGCGATCGCCCCCATCGTGAGCGCGAAAGCGAGGAGCGTGTAGGCAAGGGCCGGGGCCGCTTGCTTCAAGACGACGCGGTAATCGAGCGCCATGCCGCCCTCCACAAGGAGGATCACCAGCACCAGGGTCCCGAAGAAAGGGTTCAGGTCCCGCATGCTCGTAAGCACGTCCGCTCCCAACACATGGAAGACCGGTCCGATTAGGAGACCGACAAGGAGCAGGATCACGATGTCGGGGATCTTGAAACGTTGGAAGCCTAGGGCCGCTGCGAATCCGATCGTGATGATCGCGGAGATGAGGATGAACGCGGTGGCGACGTCGACCACGCGGCCGCAATAGTATGAGCCGGGTTAATGATTGCGGATTCGAGGGGTGACGGCGCCCCGGATCAAAGCGCGAACGCGCCAAATCGCAAGCATTCATGTGGCCGGTCGACGGAAAGTAGAAAGGGGGAGGCGCGCATCTCACCGATAGTCCTAGCAACGAGGAGGTTTGTCTCCTGGCCTTGGCGGCGCAGGGTAGATTCGTGTGAGGACCAAGAGGGACCGCCATGGACTTCTACCAGCACGGACTCACGACACTCCATCGCTTCGAGGGAGAGACGGACGATTCGGCCACACGGACGCTTGTCGCAAGGCATTCGCAATCGCGGCCCGTGGCCCTAGTCCTACCCATGGTCTATTCAGAATTGGACCGGCCGGCGCTTCTCGGCATTCGCCAAGGGCTTCAAGGCGCCGACTACCTCAATGAGGTGGTAGTCGCCCTAACGGCTTCGAGTGAAGGCGAGGCGAGCCGTGTTCGCGACTTTTTCGACGGCCTCCCGATGCCCACCCACGTCGCATGGTGCGAAGGGCCGGAGACCGCCGCGGTCTGCAAACGCCTCACGGCGGCCGGCTTCGACCTCGGGGGTTTCCAAGGGAAAGGACTCGCGGTATGGTTGGGTTTGGGGATCGCCGCGGAATCGAACTACGCCATCGTCGTCCACGATGCGGACATCGAGCACTATGAGCCGCGTATCATCGAGCGGCTCGCCCTTCCGCTCATAACCCCGAACCTTGATTTCTATTTCTCCAAAGGCTACTATGCCCGCGTCGACCAGGGTCGCATGTACGGGCGGGTGACCCGCCTCTTACTGTGGCCCATCATGGATGCCCTGACGGCGGTCCTTGGAGAACCCTCCCCGTTCCTCACATATCTACGGCAATTCCGCTACCCGCTGTCGGGCGAGATGGCGCTCACCGCAGACCTCGCGCGTAACGTCCGCATGCCGACCGATTGGGGCCTCGAACTCGGCCTCCTCGGTGAAGTCTATCGGAACACCGCGCCCAAGCGGAAATGTCAGGTCGATCTTGGCTACTACAGCCACAAGCACCGCGAACTAGGCGCCGACGCCGGGGAAGGACTTCAACGCATGGCCCTCGACCTTGCCACCGCCCTCTTCAGGCTTCTCGCTTCGTTCGAGGGTCTGCGGGTCACGCCGGACTTCCTCGTCACGTTACGAGCCGCGTACAGGCGCGAAGCGCAAGACGCGATTCGAAGGTACAACGCGGATTGTGTGGTGAACGGCATGGACTACGACCGCCACAACGAGGAATCGATGGTCGAGACGTTCGAACCGTTGATCGAGATGGCCGGGGCCCAGTTCAGCCGCAAACCGACGAGCGACCAGATCGGCGAGTGGTTGCGGGCACTCAGTGCCGCGCCGGACGCCGCAAGCAGCCTCCGGGCCGCCGCAGCGTTGAACGCGGGGTCGCTCCACGCCCCCTCGACGATGAAATGACGTCTTGGATCGCGACGGGTCGGTCTCCCTCTTTGCGCCGTGCGGGCGGCCGCGCGGTCACCTGATGCGTCCGGCCGCGAACGATCCCGTGAGGTCGAACCCTTGATTGCTGAAAGTGTACTCCACCCAGCCACGGTTCTCGGTAAGGCCCACGCCCTCGGCCTTGAGGACGAATTTCCCTTGCTCCGACTTGAACTCGATGACGCCTTCGACGAGGTGCTTCACAAGCTGCACCTCGTTTTCCGCGTGGATACCGGCTCCCAAGACGAGGAGGCTCGTGGCCCCCGCGCGCTTCGTCTTTCCAAGGAAGACCTGGAGGAAACGGAACGTCGTCTGCGGGTTCGTGTACGCCATGATCGTCGACACCGAATCGACCACTAGGCGGTGCGCCGGGTGTTCCCCGATGATCTTCCGTTGCGCGTTGTTCACCGCGAGGCTCACCGCGTTAAGGTTCACGGGGCTGTCGACGAATTCGGCGTTCTGTAGAGCGTCCTCCGCGCCGATGGTCTTGCTGTATGTGTCGACGAAGTGCACGAGGTTGTCCTTCTCGTACTTCGCGAAGTCCTTGTCGAGCGCCAGGAACTCCTTTCGAGCGTCCGACGCGGCGGAATCGGTGAGGACGATTATTCCGGGCACGCCCTGCTTCATGCCGGCGAGGAGAAAGACCCGGGCGACCATCTCCTTGCCGATGAAAGGCGCCCCGTAGATGAGGGTGGAGGATCCTCGTGGGAGCCCGCCGTCGAGAAGTTCATCGAGCCGCTTCACGCCGGTCGCGAGCTTCACGCCGTCACACCTCCCTCGAGGATCTGCTCTAGGAGCTCCTTCAGCACGTTCCTCGTGGATTGCCTCTCGGTCCCGACGAACCCGACGCACTTCACGTACTCGGGGGCGCCGACCAGGACCGCGACGCGGTCGGGGGTCAATGCCTCCGGCATGTCCTGCTTGGACGCCGCGATTATCGCGGGAAGCCCTTGCTTCCAAGTGAGTTGCATCATCTCGCGGGCACGAGGGAAGGAATCGGGGTCGGTCGAGTCGACGACGACGATGACGCCGAGCGCCTGCCCGGCGATTGTGCGAAGGATCGGGTCGAACCTTTCCTGCCCGGGGGTCCCGAAGATGTCGGCCGAAAGGCCGTCGATGAGGACGTGCCCGTGGTCCATCGCGACGGTCGTTCCCACCCGGTTTACGCTCACGGCGCTGTCGGACACCGTGTGGATGAACGTGGATTTTCCGGCATGGAACGGCCCCGTCACGACGATCTTCGGGATGTAGACGACCACACCGCCGGGACGAAGGACCTTGTAAAGGCGGGGCCGTGTCTCGATGCCAGTTTTCCAGCGGGCGCGCTCCAGCGCGAAGTATTGGCCGAAGCTCACCCGGGCCTCGACGTTCTTGAGCGTCACCACGGCATCGAAACCGTCGAGGACGGCGAGTAGGTCGGCGTCGTAAGGCCACTTCGTGAACCCGGCGGCGCCGAGCGGGAAGCGTCTCATCGCCGCGAGGATCCGTGGGAACGCGACGCGCAGTTTCTCGGGGCTAGCGGTGTCTGCGAGCGTCGAGAGTGATTCGATGATCAGGAGTGCCTCCGGGTTCTCCACGGCCGCGCGCTCAAGGAGGTCGGCGAAGGACTCCGGGTTCGTGGGGTCCTCAAGCATGTACTTCGCCTCCGAGACCGCGCCCATGAGCCCAGAGAAGGCGTCGACGAACGAGAGCCTCTCCCCTTCGAGCGAGATGTCGAACCCGTGGTCGTCCATCGATTTGACGACCCCCGACGGCGACCGGGCCGTGACGACGTAGACGACCCTGCGCCCATCGCCCATCCAGGAGGCGGCCGCCTGATAGAGGAACGCCTCGGCTTCGACGCCGGGGTCGTTCACGAACGCAAGGGTCGAGGCAAGAGGGATTGGTCCAAGGAGTTTGTCGAGCTGCTGGATACCCAGCGCGTGGCCCTCGGTCGCGGCGCCTCACCCACCCGCTACGATCTTCGCGACCGCGTTTGAGCAATCCTCGACCGCGGTGACGACGTTTTGCAGGGGCAGGCTCGTCTCGGAGATGGCTACGATGAGCAGTTCCTCGTTGACCGCCGCCGCGACGACGCGCGTGTTCCCCTCTTCGCTTATGGTCCGAAGCGCCGCCTTCTGCCCGAGTTCGAGCATCGCCGTCTCGGCGGAACCGACGAGGACGGCCGTCATTGCGCTGAAGGTCTCGGGGCGCGAAAGGCGGGGACACTTGTTGATGAGGCAGAACCCGTCGCGGCTGACAAGCAGTGCGCCGACCATCCCCTTACCTCCGGCGAGTTTCTCCAACGTATCCTGCATGCGGCGTTGTTTGTCGCTCAATCGCGCGGACCTCCGTCTTAGGCGCGCAAATCGTGCTAGGGTGCTCCCCGGTATTTAACCGTCTTGAAGCGGACCCGCAAGGTTTCAAGCCCTGAAGCCCCCGAAGTGTGGCAAATCCCGTGAGCGACGCCTGGATGAAAAAGCACTAATCGTTGGTGGGTCGATGGCGAGAGGGGAAGCGAGCCTGAAGGAGACCCAGAAAACCGCTCGGGCACGGGAAACACCCGCCAGCCGCGAGGCAATCTTCGACCACGCGGCCGTGGGGCTCTACCGCCTCGACCCGTCGGGCCGGATACTTGTCGCGAACCCCGCACTCCTCCAGATGCTCGGTTACGAGTCGCTGGAGACGCTCGCAAGCGAAGACCCCGGCGCCGGTCCCCACCACCCCGAGACCGCGCTGAAGCAATTCTTGGGAAACATTGCATCTCATGGCGCACGGGGAATCGAGACCAGGTGGCGGCGTCGCGACGGGACCACGCTCACGGCGCGTGAGACCATCGTGCCAGTGCGCGATGCCGTTGGTTCAGTCGTCTTCTACGACGCGACCGTCGAGGATGTGACCGCCCTGATGCAAAAGGACGACGAGTACCGCAAGACCAGCGAAAGGCTTGCCGAGCTCGTGAAACTCCAGACGGAGCTCCTCAACAACATCGTCGAGGAGAACACCAAGAGAAAGCAGGTCGAAGAGGAACTTCGCTCGGCGAACGAACGTCTCAAGGACCTCGCGAAGATGAAGACGCAGCTCTTGAACAGCGTCTCCCATGAACTCTCGACACCCCTCACACCCATCATGCTCCAGCTTTACCTCATCCGCACGGGCCGCGTCGGGTCGCTCTCGGACGAGCAGAAGCACGCCGTAGACCTCCTTGACCGGAACCTGGCACGCCTGAGCATGCTGGTGAAGGACGTCCTCGACGTGTCGAGGATCGAGGCCGGCAAGTTGAGGCTCGATCGACAAGAGACCGACATCGCGGCCATCGTGGAGGAGGCGGTTGATTCCTTCAAGGCCCCGGCAAAGACGGGAAACGTCACGCTCGAGATCCGGGGCAACGCGCCCACCGGCATCAAGGCCGACAAGCGGCGGATAGGCCAGGTGATGTACAATCTCCTGAGCAACGCCCTCAAGTTCTCGAACGCCGGTGGAAGAGTCACGATCGAAATGGGCGATCAGGCCGGCGCAGCCCTCGTGCGGGTCTCCGACGAGGGGCTCGGCATCAGGCCCGAGGACATCCCGAAACTCTTCCAGGCTTTCAGCCAGGTCCACGACACGATGCAAAAAACGCACGCGGGGACGGGCCTCGGCCTCTACATCTGCCGGGGCATCATCGAACAACACGGCGGGCGCATCTGGTGCGAAAGCGAAGGCTTGCGCCGAGGCACGACATTCGCGTTCACGATACCTAAGGGCGACGTTGCTGAAGGGGTGTTCGAGTTTGTGGCCTGAAGCAGCGTCGCGATGGTCCATGGAGAAGGCGCTGGCGCGCAAGGGTGTGGGTTCGTTAGCGTCCCGTATAAATAGTCCCTGGCGCAGGATTGTACCCTATGGCCGATAGCGGCGCGGCCGCCACGGCGGAGATTCTCGCGGCCGAGCGCAACATCGCTCTTATAAGGGCCTCGGTGGTGCTCGTCAACTCCATCATCTATGTGACGCTTCTCGACCGCGACGTCGGGTGGCCCCAAGTGGCGCTGGGTGTGATCGCCGTCGTGAACGTCTACTCGATCGGGGTGGTCGTTTTCGAGCCGTACAGACGCTTCGATCTCCTGCTCACAAGTTGGTTCATCACCATCCTAGACGCGGGGTTCATCACCCTCTGGATCCTCGCGACCGGCGGCATGGATTCGCCCTTCTATGTGCTGTGGTACGTCTCCCTTGCCGCGATTTCGTACCGTTTTTCCTACCAGGCGACGGTGACGGCGGGAGTCGCCTACTCTGGGATCTACATCACGATGGCGGCCGCCCTCGGGCAGTTCACCGGCAGGATCCCCGAGATCTCCGTGCGCGTCGCGTACATCCTCTTCGCCGCAGCCCTCGGGGCGCTTCTTGCCCGGGAATCCCTAGCGCAGGCGGCGGCCCGTCAGAGGCTCGAGGAGAAGACCGTCGCCTTGGAGCGGGACGTCATCGAGCGGAGCACACGCCTGAGGACCGTCGAGGAAGCGGAGGCCAAGTTCAGGGGCATCTCGGAGACGGCAAATGACGCGATCATCTCCGCGGACGGGGCCGGACGCGTCATCCACTTCAATCAAGGTGCACAACGGATATTCGGGTACAAGGCCGAGGCCGTCATCGGTCAACCCCTCACCGTCCTCATGCCGGAGAAGTACCACGAGGCCTTCACGGCAGGCTTCACGCGCTACCTTGAGACCGGCGAGGCGCGCGTCATAGGGAAGACCATGGAACTCACGGCGCGCCAGAAGAATGGGAACGAGATCCCCGTCGAAATATCCACGGCGGTATGGAAATCCGGGGACGCGACGTTCTTCACGGCCATCATGCGCGACGTCACCGAGCGTAGACGTGCCGAGGCGGAGCGGATGGCGAACGTCGCGAAACTCAAGGAACTCGAACGCCTCAAGGAGGAGGACAGGTTCAAGACGCAGTTCATCAACATGGCCGCCCACGAACTCAACACGCCCCTCACACCGATCAAGTTGCAAGTCCACCTGCTCAAGGCCGGAAAAGCGGGCTACCTCGACTCGGAGCAGACGAAGGCCGTGACCATCCTCGAGCGAAACGTCGACCGCCTGGCACAGCTTGTGGCCGACGTCCTCCAGGTCGCGCGCATGCAGGCGGGACGCCTCGGCGTGGAGAAACAGGCCATCGACCTCAACAGGCTCGTCCTCGAAGCGGTCGAATCGTTCCAAGCAGGCGCCAAGAACGGGGGCGTCGAGATCAGGGCGCAGTTGACGCCCGACCTCACCGTGGAAGCGGACGCGAAACGCGTCAACCAAGTCCTTTTCAACCTCCTCAGCAACGCCTTGAAGTTCACGCCGACGGGCGGTCGAGTGTCGGTGGAGACGACGAGGGACCGCGCGGGCGCGGTGGTCACCGTGCGAGACACGGGCGCGGGCCTTCGCCCGGAGGACATGGAGAGGCTCTTCAAACCGTTCAGCCAGGTCCAAGACCCGATGCAACGGACGGACGCAGGGACCGGCCTCGGCCTCTACATAAGTCGAAGCCTCGTCGAACTCCACGGCGGGCGCATGTGGTGCGAAAGCACCGGGCCCGGGTTCGGTTCCGCCTTCAGCTTCAGCCTCCCCATCGGGCCCGAGGCGCAGAAACCGCAAAAGCCCCTCGAACCCGTCCCGGAGCAGCGGCGCGAAGGCCTCGCCAAGAGGGCGAAGGAGTTGATCTGATGTCGGAAACGACGCTCATCGCGAGCGCCGCCTTCGCCGCCGTCGCCGGCCTCGTGTATGCCTACGTTGGATGGCGCCTTTCTCGCCGCCGCGTCGAAGGCGAGGCGGGCCTCGCAGCCGGCCTCTTCTCCCTCTGGTGGTACGCGCTTGGCGCTAGCAGTGTCATAACCGCGGGGACCACCGCCCACGCCGCCTTGGGCGGTAACGAGGTGGCACTTATCCTCGCCGCGACGTACCTCAACCTGCTAGTCGTCTGCATCGCGCTTTGGGCGCTTCTCTATTACATCGTCTACATCTTCACGGGACGATCCAGCGCATTATGGGCGCTCACGGCCTTCTATCTGGCATACTTCATGCTCCTTGTCTACTACGTGACGGCAAGCGGCCCCGCGGGGGTGCAGGTGGAAAGCTGGCGGGCCACGTTGCGCTACGAAACGCCGATCGACGGGCCATTGGTCACGATCCTCGTGGTCCTGCTCACCTTCCCCCAGATTCTGGCGTCAGCCGCGTACGGCACGCTGTTCTTCCGCGTCACGGAAGCGACCCAGAAGTACCGGGTGCTCCTGGTCTCGACGAGCATCATCGTCTGGTTCCTCAGCGCCTTCCTAGGCGCGGCATCGGGTCTTGCGGCCCAGGATTGGTGGCAGCTGCTCTCACGTTCCATCGGCCTTCTCGCAACACTCACCATACTCGCCGCATACCTGCCGCCGGCGTGGGTGAGAAGGCGCTTCGGGGTCCGCTCGATCGCCGATGAAGAGGCACAGAATGCGGCGAGCACGCCGTGAGGGGCGACAGCGACCAATTCGTCGAGGACCCGCGAGGCCGCTCCCGTGCCAAGCGCTTCCCCCGGGGCCGGCCCGATCATTTCTCGGGCTGGTTCCTTTTTCGCAAGACGTCAAGAGAGCGCGCGAAAGACCGGTCGCGCAGCTCGCGTGTGCGTCGCTCGGCAAGTATTGCGCGCACGACCTCCATGATCTGGTTCGGGTCGATGGGTTTCGTGAAGAAATTCTCGATCCCCGCGTCGTTGATCGCCTTTATCGCGATGTCGAGATCCGGGAACGCCGTCACGAGAACGCGCGGGACCCCTGGTGCGAGCTCCTTGGCCTTCCCGAGGAACTCCAACCCGTTCATGCCGGGCATCTTGTAATCGGCGACGATGAGGTCGATGGCGTGCGCGCGAAGGATCTCCAAGCCGCGGGCCCCCGATTCCGCCGTGTATATCTCGGCATTGTCAAGCGATGCCGAAAAAAGGTCGCTAAGGGACTCCAGGATGTCTACTTCGTCGTCTACGATGAGGACTCCGTGCGGTCTCAGGGCCGTCATGTCGTCGGTCTCGCGCGCGGACTTTGCCATCGGGAAAAAACACGACCTACCATCCCCTCGTACACCCTTGCCTCGGCCATAACTGTTTTGCTTCGTAGCCCCCAAAGCGCGTCGAAACGGCGGGGCCTCGAGGGCCCGGGGGCCCAAGGGTCAAATAGTTCCTCGATCGAGGAGTAAATAAGGGGCGAACGCAACCGGACGTGGGGAAAGAATTGGCACGCGATGCGACGCACCTCATTGAAAGCCTCGTTCTTGACGTCTGCGACATCCTTGGAGAAAGCGCCTCGTACACGATGTTCCACCATGGGGCCGTCGAGGAAGGCCGGCGGCTCGCAAAGCGCCACGAGGGCGAAGGCCTTGAGCCGGTGCTCCAAGAGGTCCAAGACATGCTTAGCCGCCCGTGCCAAGTCGTCCGCGACGATGGCGACACGTTTGTCGTGCGTATCGATTCGCCCGACTTTGACCACATCGAGCGAAGGGCCCTTCAGGGGGTCCTTGCCGGCCTCTTCGAAGGTGCCGTCGGGGGAGCGAGGAACAAGGTCTACACGGGAAGAATCGAGCCCGGCTCTGCCTCCGGCGCCCGCTTTCTCACGATTGAACTCCGAGCCGAGAATGACATTGAGCAACAAGTCCCCTGATGGGACGCGGGGCAGACATCCGCGCCTTTTTGGCGGGGTCCGCGCCTAAATGATCTTGGATTGGACCAAATCAATCCGTTTCAATTCGGACACGGAACGGTCGAGCATCACTTCGTTACGCCTGATGCCATAGACCATGTTCATCGGGACCGTCACGACGGCCTCGTTAGCGCCGAGTTTGCCTTTCGCATCGGCGCTAAGCCCGATCACGAGGCTTTTCACTGTCCTTGTCGACGGGTCCACCTCTGTGGAGACAATCCGCCCGACTTCCTCGTTGTTCCAATCCTTCACGACCCGCGCGTCAAACCCGAAATCGATTGCCTTCGACACGTCTACACCACCCGAAAAACTACAAAGGATTGGGTAGTAGTTGGGCGGTCATCCGTCTTATAGGTTTTCCGCGATGTTATATAAGGCGCGCCGTCGCCGCTCCGGCCTTTTTAAGGCCTCCTTTTATCATCAATTGCCTATAGAGGCTCCCGACGGTTCGACGGTCGATGCGTCTCCCAGCGTGCCGGTGCGGGACTATCGCCCCGGAAAACGTCCGCGGAATGTGGAGAAGCTCGTGGATGATAGTCTGATCCTTCTCCTCCTGGGGCAGCGAATCGAATTTTTCGGAAAGGAACTCGATGACGTAGGCCGGCGGCAACGCGAACGCGATCTGTTGGATCTTCGGAAGAGCATAAATACGGGCATAGATCCGGGCCTTCGAACCCGTCGACCTCATGCAGAAGATCCGGACCGGGTCCACGTGCCCGAGCTCCAAGCCGAGCAAGATTTCCTCGAGGCGGGCGTGGATGTCCGGCGCTGGTTCGAATCGGAGTCCCATCGACGCCAAGACGAGGATACGGCGTATTCAGGCTTCCGAAGAGGGATCGGCCCACCAAGTCTATATTCCAGGAAGTCGGAACCATGGATGTGGACGAAGGCAAGATAACGCTCGACGCGCAAGCCTTCAAAGCACTCGCGAGCGACACCCGCCTCCAAGTGATGAAGCTCCTCGACCGGCGGCCAATGACCGTCTCGGAGCTTTCGAGGGAGACGGCTCTCAACAAAGCGACCCTCCTCGAACACCTCGAAAAACTCGCGGCCGCGAGCCTCGCCGAACGCCTCGAAGATGAACGGAAATGGGTCTACTACCAGCTGACTTGGCGGGGAAAACGTATCCTCCACCCAGAAAAGATCACCATCGCACTCATGCTTTCCACCGGCACGGCCACCCTTGCAACGGCTCTCCTTTCCCTGTGGCTCTACTTCGCGCAGGCCGCCAGCAGGATCCCCGGTGAAGACGAAGCTGCGTCCCCGCCGGCCTCGGCGCCTGAGACGCAAGACACCGGCGCATCATCGTCGGGCGCGGGCACGCAACAGGACCTCGCAGGCCGGTCGGGCGACACTGCGTCCCAAGGCGCTCCAGCGACCGACGCAACGCTCCTCTACCTCGCGACCGCGCTCCTTGTGCTTTTCGCGTTGATCCTGGCGCTCGGGTATTGGCAGTTGAAGAAAGACCGAAACAAGAACGTGTGACGCCTACGATCCGCATCATCGTTCGACGTCGAACACGTGCACTCCTGTAGAAAGCGTCTCCACCTCTTGCGGTGTCAAGGCCCGGCGCTCGCTCTTCTCGGAGACGATGTCCGAGTTCCCGAACGGGTCGTCGAGGATTATCTCGAACGTAAACTCGCCCGCGCGCGCCATGAGGATCCGCTCCATGAGTTCTGCCGCTTTTTGGCGCTGAGCCTCGTGGTCCGCGAGCACAAGGACGCGCTTCAGGATGTCCTCGACGCGCGCAAGGATCCCGTCCACGTTCGAGACGAAGGACTCCGAAATCGACGTCGGCTCGATTGTCACACCGAGGCCCGGCACGTGGATGGTCGCGCTGTTCGCGCGCACCACCCGGACTGCGAGGTCGTCGGTCTCGGAGAGCCTGAACGACGTCCGCGTCGGTGCTCCCTGGTGCATTATCACCGACGTCGTGTGACGGAACCCGCAATGCTCGCACTTCAGGACCGTGTAAAGGACCTCACCGAAGTAGGGCTCGTCCACGAGATCCGAGCGCATATCGATGCCGGGCCGAGCGCAACCCGGGCAATCGGCGTTGACCTTCATCGGGTGGGACACGATGACGCGAATCACGCGGTGCCAATAATACTTGTCCCGCAGCGTTTCAAGGAAAGTTGCATCATGACGGTTTGCGCAAAGGTCGATGAGAAGCGAGTGACCTCCTTTCCTTCGGAACCTCATTCACCCTGAGCGGTTGGAGGGAAAATGAGATGAAATGGGTGGTTGCCAGGGACCTTTTCACCGTAGCGCACCTTCGGTGCGCTCGGCCAGGCGCAAGCCACGCTTGCGCCGTGGCCAAAAGGTCCACCAAAAGGTCGCCGCCTTCGGAACCTGCGGCTCTTCGGTCACCATGGCATGAAGATGAAATGGGTGGTTGACAGCGTAGCGGGCTAACATCCGACGTCAAAACGCCCTGGTTTACCGCATATGCAGGAGTTGCCCCCTGCATACTTGGCTCCAGAACTAGCCGGCATAGCGAGCCGGTCTTGCGACCGGTGACCTTCCCGGGGACTCGCGTACCCCAGTACAGGCGACTACACGGGTGGGCTTAACTGCCGGGTTCGGAATGAGACCGGGTGAACCCCACCGCCATGACCGTCATACCACCCACCCCAAAGTAAGTCTCGAGCCCGACGGCCCGAGCGATCCACGATCACCGGCAATCCCGATGTGTGGATCATTTGGAATGAGTGACATCTCTTCGATGACTTCGCTTGCGCTCCGTCATCTCGCCCTCGCCGACTTGGAGTCGGCGAGGATGCCACTCGTTTGATTGCATACGCAATTCATCGGACCTCGACATGGATCCGACTACTAACCCGTTTGACGACCCCTTGCGGAGCCATCTGATTGAGTCAACCACTTAGGACGACACGACGATTAGTAACGGCGGGCTGAATACCTCGCCGAAGCTTGGTACGTACACCCCCGTCCTATCAACCTCATCTTCTATGAGAGTCTATATGTCTCGTCTTGGGGCGGGTTTCGGGCTTAGATGCTTTCAGCCCTTATCCCTTGCGGCGTAGCTGCTCAGCGATGCCTTGTCAGACAACTGATGGACCAGAGGCCGCGAGGCCCAGTTCCTCTCGTACTATGGGCCCCTTCCCCTCAGACATGGACGCCTCCAAAAGATAGCAACAAACCTGTCTCACGACGGTCTGAACCCAGCTCACGATCCCCTTTAATGGGCGAACAACCCCACCCTTGGCAGCTGCTGCACCACCAGGATGGAGAGAACCGACATCGAAGTAGCAAGCCTTCAGGTCGATATGGGCTCTTGCTGAAGACAACTCAGTTATCCCTGAGGTAACTTTTCTGTCATCAATCGGCCTCACTAAGAAGCCTGATTGGTTCGCTAAGCCCTGCTTTCACATTGCCGAACGTTGTTGGGCTGTTCGGCATCAAGGTAGCTTTTGCCTTTACACTCTACGTCGGATTTCTGACCCGACTGAGCTACCCATTGGGCACGCTTGATATCCTTTCGAGCGTGTGGCGCCCCACCCAAACTGCCCACCTATGGGTGTCCTTCCGAAGAAGTAAGCCATACAGAATCGAGAGGGCGGTGTTTCATCGGCCTCTCCACCCGACCTAGCGGCCAGGTTTCGGCGAGTCCCGCCTACTCTACACAATCGATTCCGTATAGCAACCACAGGCTGCAGTAAAGCTCTACAGGGTCTTCGCTTCCCTTTGGAGGGTACTGGACTGTTCGCCAGTAAGTCGTTTTCACCGGCCTGGATGTGGGGACAGTAGCGCCCTCGTTGGACCATTCATGCAAGCCGCCAATTAAGCGGCAAGGTATTACGCTACCTTAAGAGGGTCATAGTTACCCCCGCCGTTTAGCGGTCCTTCGTCCGGTTGGACCCGGTTTTCAGATACCGCCACTGGGCAGGATTCAGCGACCATACTCAAGCTTTCGCTCTTGCGGTCACCTGTGTTTTGGTTAAACAGTCGGAGCGCCCTAGTCTCTGCGACCTGTCACTTTCGTGGCAGGCACCGCTTATCCCGAAGTTACGCGGCTAATTTGCCGAGTTCCCTCACATCCGTTAGGTCCGACACGCCTTGGCCTTCTCAGCCAGGGGCACCTGTGTCAGATCTCGGTACGGGCGGAACGTGCGACCCCCATCAGATTTTCACGGGCACCAGGCATCATCAGAAGCCTCCCGAAGGAGGCCTACTCGCGCTTTCTCCAGGTTCTCATCATTACGATTCTCCCCCGGATTATACGCTTGAACGGGAAGACGATCCCGTTCCAAATAGCCCGATGCGTTTCTGGTGGGGCAAAACACGCCCCGGTGCAGGAATATTAACCTGCTTCCCTTTCCAGAGTCTCGGTTAAGGACTCCGTTAGGACCGACTAACCCTCGACTGACGATCATCGTCGAGGAAACCTGGCCCTTCCGGCGCTGCGGATTCTCACCGCAGTTTGCTGTTACTTACCCCAGGATTCTTGTTCCAACGCGGTCCACGGGACCTTAAAGCCCCGCTTCTACCCACGCAGGACACCACCCTACTCGATCACCTTTCGGTGCGCTATAGTGTCGGGGGCCGGCTTAGCCCCGTCCATTTTCGGGGCCCATGATCTCGACCAGTGAGCTGTTACGCACTCTTTGAAGGATTGCTGCTTCTAAGCACACCTCCTAGTTGTCTTAGACCATGGACGCCCTTCCGTTTTTAGCACTTAGCCGGCACTTGAGGCCCTTAACTACAGGTTGGGTTATTCCCCTTTCGGAACCCAAGCTTACCCCAGAGTCCCTCACTGCCCGGCTTCTTCGACGGCGGCACGTTCGGAGTTTGACAAGGAACCGAAGGCTTTCGCCTCCTAAATCCCAAATCAGTGCTCTACCGCACCGCCTGTCTCTGCCGAGGTCTGCCTGCGAGCAGTCTCGGGTGGAACCAGCTATTACCGGTCTCGATTGGACTATCACCCCTTATACGGAGGTCAACGGAATGATTTGCACGTCAAAAACCGCTCGGCCCTCCACCCCACTTTCGTAGGGCTTCGGCCTGCCACCGTATAGATCGACCGGTTTCGGGTTTCCCAACGATGACTCCCCGCGAGCGCACGGCGTCCCTCGCACCCTTGCGGATGTTGCGGACATGTCGCTTTCGCTACGGCTTCCCCGATTATCGGGTTAACCTCGCCATCGCCCAGAACTCCCTGGGCCGTTTTTCAGCACGTACGACAAGACGCTGCTCCACCGCCTTCCGGCGGCTTCTTCGCTTTAACGCCTTGGCAGTCTGTAACCGTCTGGTTTCAGGGACTTTGCACCTCCCGTTAGGGGTACTTTTCAGCTTTCGCTCGCGCTACTACTGCGCTATCGGTCTCGGGTCGTATTTAGGGTTCGAGGTTAATGCCCCCGGTCTTCGCGCGCGATTTCCGACGCACGCTACTCCGGGACTCCCTCACTCTCCCTCGTCGTTTCCCCTACGGGACTATCACCCTCTATGGTACCTCGTTCCAGAGGACTTCGGGTTGCGACGGTCGGGAATAAAGGGGCCCAAGGTACTCCACATCTCCCCACACTCGTCGCGTGGGGATTCGGATTGCCCTATACCGTGTTCACTCGCCGTTACTAGCGGTATCTCGATTGATTTCTCTTCCTCTGCCTACTGAGATGTTTCACTTCGGCAGGTTCCCGTTCGCGGATGCGAACTACTTCCGAAGAAGTAAGGATGTCCGATTAGGCGATCTGCGGATCAGTGACTCCATGCGTCTTCCCGCAGCATTTCGCAGCTTGGCACGGCCTTCATCGGCGCCCGAGCCGAGCCATCCACCAGACGGCGTAACAGCCGTCCTAGTAATGTCGACTCAATTTGCGTCCAGGTTGCGTATGCACAGACCATCATCACGCCTCTCGGCGCTAGGCCATCTTCCCCGGGGAATTCCATCTTCCGCGGGTGCACGTGTTCAATCGGTAAACCCCGCGCGGTTGCCCGCGAGGGCGATTGAGAGTGAAGGATCGACGAGCCTCGTCGGCTCGCACATCGCTCGTGCCATGGAAGGCACTTCGCGATGTGCTCGGATTTCGCGCAATCGGCCCATGCCGATCGCGCTCATCCATTTTCGCCCGTGCGAAAATGGACTCGGCGGGATTCGAACCCGCGGCCCCTCGCTTGCAAAGCGAGTGATCTACCGCTGATCTACGAGCCCGAATTCGCGCTTCGCGCGGACTCGGGCTCGGAGACGAGAGGACGAGCCACTTCAGCGTGGCGAAGTCCTCGAAGTCTACGAGCCCTGCGCGGCGTCAGCCGCGCTTGGTGGGCGCGCAAGCAGCGAAGGGGTTCTCGAATCCCCATCATCCGTATCAATCTTGTCAAGAGGAAACCAATTCTCGTTGCTGTTGAAACACGCCTCGCGCCTTGGAAGGCGCTTCGTCGTGTTCCAAGACTCAATGGACTCGGCCCATGCCTCGTCCATTTCGTCCACGCTTCGCGTGGATTTAGGTGCTCGAAAGCCCCGCGCAATGCACTTTTCGAGTAGTGCGCAGGTTGGACTGAGATTCCTCCGAGGAAATCATCGGAGGAAAATTTTGCCACTCCGGCGCACGCGTGACGTACGTCGACGCACACGCCGGAGTTTGGCGCTTAGGAGGTGATCCATCCGCAGGTTCCCCTACGGATACCTTGTTACGACTTAACCCTCCTTGCCGAATCCAGGTTCGAATGTCCCAGGTAGAGGCACCCTCACCTGGACCCGACTCAGATGGTTTGACGGGCGGTGTGTGCAAGGAGCAGGGGCATATTCACCGCGGCATTTTGAGCCGCGATTACTACGGAATCCAGCTTCACGAGGGCGAGTTGCAGCCCTCGATCCGAACTATGGGCGGGTTTCGGGATTGACTTCCCCTCTCGGGGTCGTTACCCATTGTCCCGCTCTTTGTAGCGCGCGTGTAGCCCGGGTAATTCGGGGCATACTGACCTACCGTTGCCCAATCCTTCCTCTTCTTTAGCAGAAGCGGTCTCCGCAGTGTGCTCCCCAACCGGAGTTGGGGGTGGCAACTGTGGATATGGGTCTCGTTCGTTATCTGACTTAACAGAACGCCTTACGGTACGAACTGACGGCGGCCATGCACCACCTCTCCATCATTCAGGCAAAGTCATCAGCTTGGCCCACATCTAATGGTCGAACCCGGTAAGCTTTCCGGCGTTGAATCCAATTAAACCGCACGCTCCTCCCGTTGCGGTGCTCCCCCGCCAATTCCTTTAAGTTTCAACCTTGCGGCCGTACTCCCCAGGCAGTGGTCTTAACAACTTCTCTCCGGCACCGGGTGCCCACGTAGGACTCCCGACACCAAGACCACAGCGTTTACACCCTGGACTACCGGGGTATCTAATCCCGTTTGCGCCCCAGGGCTTCGTCCCTCACTGTCGGAGCCGTTCTAGCCAGACGCCTTCGCCACCGGTGGTCCCCCCAGGATTACAGAATTTCACCTCTACCCCAGGAGTACCTCTGGCCTCTCCCGGTCCCGAGCCTCGCAGTCTACCCGCAATTCGTGTCGTTAAGCGACACGATTTACACAGGCATTTACGAAGCCAGCTACGGACGTTTTAGGCCCAATAATAACGGCCACCACTTGGGCTGCGGGTATTACCGCGGCGGCTGGCACCCGTCTTACCCAGCCCTTACTCTCCTTGTTTTTTAGACAAGAAAACAGCCGGCACTTAGTGCCGGCACTTGGAGTTACCCCGTCGTGGTTGCCCACATTGCGGAGGTTTCGCGCCTGCTGCGCCCCGTAGGGCCTGGACTCGTGTCTCAGAGTCCATCTCCGGGCGACTACTCCCATAGCCCGTACCCGTCGA